>CAZSNX010000363.1:0-5025 GCA_964607945.1 uncultured Candidatus Obscuribacterales bacterium | reverse complement strand
CGACGATGGCTCTGGCGGCATCGGCCGGCTCGACATCGGCATCTTTCGGACCAAATCTGGTCTTGACCTTGCCGGGATCGACCGACAATACTTTGATGCCCGAGCCTTTCAGCTCGATTGAAAGACAAGAAGTAAACATGTTCATTGCCGCTTTAGCGATCCGGTAAGGATAGGTCGCCTGCTCGTGAGGCACCGTGCCGCTCGCCACCCACTCTAGAGATGCGAAACGCGATGACATATTGATGATGGTCGCCTTTTGAGACGTTCGCAGAAACGGCAAGCAAGCCCGCACGCAGCGAATTGGGCCGTAACAGCTGACCGCCATCACGCTGTCGAGCTCCTTGAGGTCGAGCCCGTTAATACCATATCCGGTGGCGCCATAGCCGGCATTATTGATCAGCAAGTCAATTGTTCCGACCTGTGATTCCAGGAATTCCTTCAGCACGGCTTCGGTTGACGGCTCGGTTACGTCGCAACGGATGGGAAGAATCTGCTGGGGAGCCAGTGAAAACAGGTCGCGTACATCGGAGAGGCTGCGAACAACGGCAATGACTAGATATCCTCTCAGGCGAAGCTCCTCTAACAGAGCTCGGCCGATGCCTTTGGCGGCTCCGGTTACAACTGCTACCGGTTGCCGAGAATTGCCGGCAGAGTCATTTTGACTGCCTTCAATCACCTTGAGTCTTTGCTGCCGATTAACCATGCTTGCCAACTCCAATTATCCTAATGTGTCGTCCACGTGCCAAGTTTCAGGAGATACCAGAAGATTCTTCGGCAATGGATCTCCATGCGTGCCGATTTCCATATGATGTGCCAGGTAGCCGGCGGAATTGGCAAAGCAGAATATATCTCCCGGCTGAGGGAGCACGGGAAGTCTGAGCTTTCTGCGGTAAATCAGATCGCTTTCCGAGCAGAGGTTGCCGACCAGAAATGCTCCTTCGGTCAGCGGCGCTCGCTGCCCGTTTGAAAGCAGGAATGGGTCGGAACAAAACTCAGCCCGAAACGGGCGAAGATTCATGCGATTCATGTTGATGCCAACCAACAGATTGCCGAGAGTATCTCTTTTGCGAAAGGTCACTTTGGCGGCCGTCATGCCAACGTTGTCCAGGAGGGCTCTGCCCGGTTCGAAAAACAAGGTGATCTTGCGGTCCGAGAATTGCTTGTGCAGTGGAATGCCGTCTTGCTGGTAGTCCAGAATTGCTGAGATGAATCTTTCTTTTGAGATTGAATTCCAAGCTGGATAAAGATCGGCCCGACCGACAATTTCGTTGCCGGCACGCATATAACCGAGTCCGTCGTTCAAGTAAGTAAAGTAGGGACGTTCTCCGCGCACGGAGGCGAGCAGCGCGTCTTGGAAAGACTCCCATTGCTCCGAGCTTTCCAGGTAGCGCATCAGGATGCCGCCGCCGAGGTCGATGCTGGAAATCTTATGGCCGCGGCTATTGGCATAATCAGCCAGTGCTAAGAGCTGCCAAGCGGCCGCTGCTCTTTCGCCGATGTCGTAACGATCGAGGTGTGCATGCAGGAAGTCCAATTGCAAGAGCGGAGTTTCTTTGATTGCATCGATAATTTTGTGAGCGTCGGCGACAGGTAAACCGAAGCGACTGAAAACCCGGCTGTCCGCAACTGCAAAACCGGAAAATCTCAAACCGATTTGGGCTGATTTGCCGAGCTCTTGCACAACGACCTTGATCAGGTCCAACTCGTCGCTGTTGTCTATGACAATTCGACATCCGCCTTGCACCGCTTCGGCAATCAGTTCGCGACTCTTTCCGACTGCAGTTACGACGATTCGTTGAGGGTGAACTCCCAATTTGAGCGTCTCCCGCACTTCACCCAAACTAGCTGTGTCGACACCGATGCCTTCGTCCTTTGCCAGTGTCACGAACCAAGGCAGCTTGTTGGCTTTGCGGGCAAAGAAGAGACCGCCGGACATGCCGCGCTGCTGAAAGGGCGATAAGAGGTCCCTGACGTTTCGGCGGAATTCGGAGCCGACCACGATGTGCACCGGCGATCCGTGCTTTTGCAACCAGTCGCTCAGTACCGCGTGAGAATCAAGCATCCGCTGCATCCAGGGTGCTAGTTTTGGTGAGAGCGTGGGGGCGCAGTCTCGACCGGATTCAATTAATGGTTCGGCAATTGACATTACTCTTGAAAGATCGGGTGATCTTCCTCCGGAACAGGATGAACCGTCGGAAAGTACTGATCACCCAGGGTGTCATAGTACTCGTCCACGTGCGGCAAAGGGGAATCGCAACAAAGGAAGGTGCACCAGACTTCGCCTTGCGAATCAATCAGCTCAGCCAAGCGGCCGGAAGCCTTCTCGTTTTCCAGATAACGGAGCGCGCCGAGATAGTTCATACCCGAACTCGGTCCGCCCAGGATGCCCCGGCGAAGCAGTTTGATGCTGGAGGCAAAGCTTTCTTCGGCAGTAAGCTCGATGCGCGCATCAGCGATGCCTTGCCAGTCGAAGGAGACATCTTTCAATAGCGATTGTTCGCGCGGTCCTGGCACTGCATGCCCGGGTTGTGGACAGCATGCCACCACTTTTATATTCGGGTTGCGCTCGCGAAGACCTTTGCTGACTCCGACCATCGTTCCGCAGGTGCCGAGTCCGCAAGCGAGGATAGCGAGCCGGCCTTGAGTCTGTGCCCAAAGATCCGGTGCCAACCAGCGGGCAAATCCTTCCGGGTTGTCGGGATTCGTGTATTGTCCGGGATTGAGCCAGCCGGGATGAGTTCCGATCGCTGCTGCCCGCTCGCTGCGGGGACGAAGCTTGCCGAACTGCTCGTGACCGGCAGCCGGATGCATGTAGATCTCGATGCCAAAGAGGCGTAACATGCGCATCAACGAAGGGGCGATCGAGTGATCGACGATTGCGCAAGTGGTGTTCACACCAAACAACTTGGACAAGACGCTCAGGGACAAAACGGTGTTGGAGGACGAGCTTTCGATCACTTGCTGGACTCCGCTGAGGTCGCCTCTTTCAGCCGCCTTGCTGAGCATCGAATAAGCCGGCAGTGATTTGATGTTCATCAGAGGCACCAGCGGCATCATTTTAGCCAGCAGTTTTACGCCGTCTTTTCGAAATGGATTTAAATCGTCCGGCAATTCGACTAGCGGCGTCGGTGCGTAATTGGCCGGGCAGAGATAATCAGCAAGTGCCTTCTCTCCCAGAAAAACGCTTGACCGAAGACCTGGTCTTTCCAAAATTGTGGCAGGAGTAAGCGGACGACCGCCAGTCTTAGCCGTGAGTGCTTCCGTCCGGTTCCAATCCCAGGCCCGCGCCAACTCTGCACTGGCTGCCGCCAGAATGTCGAGAAACATTTTGACTTCGTTTTCCGTTTCAGTGCCGATCGACAGTCGTAGAAATGGATCTTCGAAGCGGGTTGACGGTGCTGTCACGTACAGTCGCGATACGTCGAATCCGAAACTCGTTCCAAAGGCGATCGGGTGCTTGCGGTCCCGGCAAAGCTCCAAAACCTTCTTCTCGAATTCTTGGTACCGTGCCACTGAACGAAACGGCTTTTGCAGGCGCAGAGACAGGCACGAGCTGTGGTACCACGGGGCTTCCGGTGTGGCTTCCGAAAGCCAGGAGATGGATTCAATCACCGACTTTTGCTCGGCGATCAACTTTTCCAGCCCTTGCGATAGCATCCGTGTGTTACGGGAGTGTCTGCGCATGCGTTTGGTAAAACGATCGCGGTTCGGTAACGGCAAACTGCCGACGCTGCCGTCAGCAATGTTTGTTCCCAGGCGAGCACGCGTCTTTCGGAAGCTCGCTTGCAAACCATCTTCGGCGTGCATGAGAACCACGCCGCCGGTGACGGCGTCCATGCCAAACTGATGATATTTAGCCAGGCTCTCCACTAAGAATACGCAGACGTGATCGGGCATTTTGTCGAGGAGACCGGAACGCAGGAATGCTGTTGGCAGGCAGGTGGTATCAACGATTACTGCTGTTTGTTCTTTGGCCTCGGTTCTTGCCCAGTTCAAAACCGTTTCGAACTGATGGTAAATTACGTCACCACAATTGGTGACAGCGTCGCAGAGGACAACCGATGGTTGCTGTTGGCGCAGGCAAGAGAGAAGGTCATCCTTGGACGGTGCGCTAATTTGCATCAGATTGGGAAAGAACGCGCGCGCCAGGTGAATGTTCTCGAAGTACATGGGTTGCAGTGCAAGCGCTTGGGTTCCCAATTGCAGCTCATGAGCCAGCCAATGGAGCACGGTTGCGAATGCACCCATTCCGCTGTTGGCAAGATATGCCGTTAAGCTGCGAGATTGCAAATGATTTGCATATTCTGCAAGAAAGTGTTGCTCGTAGACAAGAGCATCGAGGTGTCCGTCTCGCTTGTAATCCAGTACGTGCTCTTGAATGCCTTCGGACAGCCGGTTGATACCAACGGGTATTGATGCGGAGTAAATCGGACTTTGCCAATCAGATGCGCAGAGGAGAGTGCCGCGCTGACGGTAGGCAATTCGAAGAGCAGACTTGATACTAAGGTATTCTTTGCGAACTGCCTCTAGGATCGAGAAAAACTCCTTGGTGCTTGCCCAGCGGCTGGCTCGCTCGACCAGGTCGAAGTGGCGCCGATGTCTTGACTTGAGGATTTGAACTTCTTGCAAGAAATTGGTATGGAGCCAATTATCCGAACCGCCCGCCAACTCCAGCGACGCATCATTGCTGTCGGAGTCGACTGACAGTTCGCTTAGATCGTTGATCAAGTGTCTGAGCTCGCCGAGATCGTCCACCGCATCTTCTAGATGATTCGCAGTAGCGTCAGGGCTCAGCTTGTTTTGGAGCGCAGATGGCTGCGCGACGATAGCAGGGCTATTGAGAAGTTCTTGCATATCTCTTTATGGAACGGTTGGGTGGGGGTGGCGGCAGAGATACTTAACGAGTCTTGCTGTCAGCGTCTCTAGTTAGTCGTCAATTGAGAATAATTCTCAACTGGAGGCACAACATTACACCGCTCTTGTACGGCTGTCATTAAACAGAGAAAAGAAGTTTGTTGCAAATTA
>CAZSNX010000362.1:0-5041 GCA_964607945.1 uncultured Candidatus Obscuribacterales bacterium | reverse complement strand
CCCATTCCCAGCGTACTTGCCCAGAGAATACTCCAGAGCACCACATCAACCGCCAGTTTCGCGCGCTCCGACTGATATCGCGCAAGCAAGGTCGCTGAATCTGCATCCATCCCAAAGAGGTCAAAATATGAGCTGCGAAACGCTTCATAGGGTTGCGTGTCGTGAAATCGAGCAATCTGCCCCTGCAGGCAGTTGCCTACGGTCTCTTGCAGTCCGAAATAAATGTAAGCACCCAGGTTGTAGAACAGCGAATCGACAACGGTGTTGATTGGAGCCGGCTGAGACTCCAGGGCAACCGGATGCAAGAAACCCGGCTTGCTCTGAAACTGTTCGGCAGCCCAGGTTCTTAAGGATTCCAGCGCAACGGCATTATCGGCGGAGTATGGCGTCTTAACCAGAACCATGGCCAGTCCGTAAGATTTGGTTACCCTGTCTGCCAGAGCAGTGCTGCCAGGAAGATGATCGGCCAGGTCTGGCAACTCCTGGCGGGCTGAAACCAGCTCAAGCAAAGGCGGTTTTGGCCTGCCGAAGTAAGCAAGTAAAACAGACAGCAAGATTGCCGCTACCAAGATTGTGACGATACTATTTCTTTTCATGGACAAGCTCGAAGCAGACCAGGCGACCATCTTAACAAACACTTGTTAATCCTGCTCAGATAGCAAACAGAATCGCAAGGTTAGATATACTTCCACCGCTTGTCAACAGGGCGGGATGACTGATTCCATTGAATCTTGTATTGTCTCGGTTCAAATCAAAGCGGTTAGCAAACCCACTAGGAGAAATTTACTTGCGAACGCCCCCTCGTCTCATCTGCCTCGAATCGATATCGGCGACATTGATCCAATCTCCCGGCAAAGTGGAAGTTTGGTCCTTATGCACTATCCAATCAAGGTGCTGCTCACCATCAAGCAGCACAAGTCCGGCACCGCCTTGGTACTTCATCTCCTCGGGTGTAGCCTCACGCCATTTTCCTTCTATCCAAGCTGTAGCAGGATCGTCCTGATGGATTTTCCAGATATAGGTGTGTCCGGGCTCAATTGAAACAAATCCCATTTTCGCAACGCTGTCTCTGCTTGCGAAAAAGCCGCTGACATTGGTGAATTGCAACTCCCACGCGCCAAAGAGCCAGGGTTGTTGTACCGGTGCACCATAGTTATCCTGTACAGCATAACCAACAGTGGTGTTTCCGCCTGCTTTGGAATATGAATCCTTCCAGGAAGCTTTGAAGTTAACTCCTCTTTTCTTGATTGCTTCTACGACCTTTGCACTGATAGCGTCCTTTTGAGGGTGAGGACCATCTGTTCCCACGTTAGCGGTTAGGTAATCGAGTATCTGCTGTTTCGACAACGGACCGCTACCACCGAGATCGGCTGCCTGTGCCGCTCCTTGCCCTTGCCCCTGTACTTGCGCTTGTCCTTGGGTATATGCCTGTTGCGTAGCTCCAGTTGCTCCGCCGGTTGCACCACCTACAGGGTTGGCAGTAACACGCGTTAGCTCGGCGGGAGAATAGTAACGACTCGAGCCACCAGGCTTGAAAGTGCCATCCTGCCAGTCCTTCAAGAGTACAAGCACGCCACTGGCGTCTTGCTTTAATACCTTTACTTCAATCTCTTCTCCATACCCCTTGCATTTTACGATTTCACCAGGAGTGAAAGTCTGTGCTAGTCCAGACTGTACAGGACAAATGATTGCTGCGAGAAATATAGACGCAGAGCCAAACAAAATCTTGTTCAAGCAAAATCTCCTTGTAATAAGACATGATGACGAGCATATGACTGCCGGACGTTGATAACAGCTCTTAGCTGTTATCAACGTCCCTTAGCTTTAAGGAACTGGGCACGAATCGAATCTTGAACACTCCCTTGAGTGGCAGGATTTGCGGTCCGATTGGTAACCGCTGCGGTCTGGGCAGCTTGAACATTCCGCCCGCCACCAACAACCGCTTGCTGACCAAATTGCTGCCTCATGGCATTTTCGACTACCTGTTTTTCGGCTGCTTTGCGCGCAACTTGATTCTGCCTTTGCTGCTCGGCAATTACTTCTTGTCTTCGATTCTCTTGCTTGATCGCTTCAGCTCTTGCCTCCGCCTTTTGCTGTTCAACTTTTATCTCATAAGCTTTGGCTTCTTCTTTCTGTTGAGCTTTCCTATTTTCATATGCTTGTGCATCGGCTTTATTCTGCGCAGCCCGAGCATCGGCCTTTTGTTGCTCAATGCGAGCCTCGTACTTCTGCGCCTCAACCTTGTTTTCGTAAGCTCTTGCTTCAGCCTTGTTTTGATCTATGCGGGCCTGATACTTTTGCGCCTCGACTTTGTTTGCGTAGGCCTGTGCATCGGCTTTGTTTTGTTGCGCACGAGCTTCCGCTTTCTGCGCTTCAACCCGATTTGCGTATGCTTGCGCGTCAGCCTTGTTCTGCTGTGCTCTAGCATCCAACTTATTCTGCAAAGCACGAGCTTCAGCTTGCTGAGCCTCCGTTCGCGCGCTGGCGGCCCTGGCATCGGCTCTGTTTTGTTGAACCCTTGCCTCCAATTTTTGAGCCTCTATGCGAGCTTCGGCGGCCCTGGCATCGGCTCTGTTTTGCTGAACTCTCGCTTCCAGCTTTTGAGCTTCAGTACGTGCTTCAATCGCTCTGGCGTCTGCCTTTTGTTGCTGAACGCGATTGTTGTATGCGTTTTGCTCGGCCTTTTGCTGTTCAATCCTGGCGTTGTAAGCAGCTTGCTCTCGCTTTGCATTGTAGGCAGCTTCTTCTGCCTTTATCGCTTGCTGCCGGGCTGCGTATTGCGCCTGTTGCCTTGCAGCTTCCTGCCGTCGTGCCTCTTCCATCGCTTCGCGCTTCTTTTGCTCCTGATAGCGATTTTCCTGTCGAGCCATCTCGCGATTGTATTCATAGCGACTCTGAGCGGCATATTGTTCAGCCTGCCTAGTGTAGTAGTCGCGATCTTGACCAAAAGCCGCATGGCTGCTCACAAAAAAGATTGTCGTGCAAGAAAGCGAGATTAGCGAGTATCTCATAGCTCAACTCTTTCTCCTGATCATGGGACGTGCATCCGCAAGCGCGTAAGAACGATATACCCCATAGGCAGGTGATTCACGCTCCGAAGCGGCTCGCGGACTGCCACTTACGTATGAGCGACCCCGAACCATGAATAAGACAACTACCTGACTGACTCCGGTTGATCTCTTTCTCCAAATATTTTGATCATGATTGACAAACCTTTGAGGAACCTTTCGCTAATCTTTCGAGCTATTCCAGATAATAGCCATTGGATTGGCTTTCCAGTTAGAACCTATTAGATTGGACTGGCTATCCATCGGCTTCACAACTCAGAGCGAATTCCGCAGAACGAGGCAATCGCTAAGATGACCATACAAGCATACATACACTCAACTCGTACACTTGTAGTATTGTTGACTGTTTTACATTACGAACCAGCAACACTTTCATCCATACCACTTGTCGTATTGTTGACTGTTGTACCTGTCAACAATTGGTCGGCTAGGCACCATCAATCTGGGTACTGCAAGAGCGGCAATTGATTTCTCAAGCCGAGCTTGATGGTCTTTTGCTTGGGCAGCAGCTGATTTCACTTCCGGCAGACCTGCCTCATAAGATCGGTCAACGTTTAATGGCGCTGGGACTCGTTACTGAAGACATGATCCGCATTGCGCTGATCGAACAACGAACCTTCAGCAGAAACCTGGAAGACCTCTTAGTGGCGCATGGTTGGCTCGATAAGGAAGTTATGAAAATACTGTCCGAACATAGCGAATCAGAAGTCTGAACGTTCTATTTAACTTGGCTAACGCGGAAGATTGACACGACTCCATGCGGAGACACATAGACAGGCTGCAGCAAGGCATTTGGACCATTGACCAATTGGACTATAGACTGCCCGAATTGAAAGTAGGCTGCATAGGCTCCGCCAAATGACGGATCGAGCATCACATATGACGCGTGGCTCCCACGAATAGCATCAAGAACGGACTCTTTTGTCACCAGCTCACTCTTGAATAGGCGCCAGCCCTGATATGGAGAAGGCTGCACCGCACGCCTTCCCGTATAGAGAAACAGCACCGGATCATTGCTGCAAACGAATACGTCAGTATCTTTTGTATTCAAACGTATCCACTGATAGCTTTGAGTAATGTCGTGTTGCTCTTGCTCGCTGGTAAGGGAAAGCGCAGGAAGCAGTTTTGGATAACGGCCAGCATGCGGCAGTGAAACAGCTGCGCTGCCGATTAGAAGATAGCTCGACAGCACCACTACTAAGGCACCGCGAACAGATTGAAATGCCCTCACTCCCATCGGCAGCATAGCCGGTTTCAAAAGACATGTACCGGCTCGCAGACTACAGAAAGCAAAGTAATAGAAAAACGGCAGCACGACCAGCACCAATCGCCATTCTACAAGTCCGGGCCAGACAAGCATGGAGACCCAATAAATACTGAAATAGACTGGCAGAAGATTCCATTTTGAGCGCCTTAAATCACGCAACATCCCAATCATCACAGCGATCCAAAAGAGAAGAAATCCGACGCGATAAAGCAAGAAGAACTGCCATGGACTCAGTTCACCATACGGAACCACATCCACCAGCGGGCACACTATCTTCGGCACAGACAAGAAGACATCATTGGCTTTACGCCAGAGCAGATCCGCGACCCCGACTTGCTTGTAGGCATCTGCCATCCAGCCGGCATAATCCGTGTAATACGATATCCAGACGGGAAGATGGGTTGATGAAATCATATGCCACCACCAGAACGGTGCCATGACTGCACAGAACGAGCAAGCTACGAGGGCGGCAGCACCAATTCTCCTTGATTTGAGCAAAAAGACCAATGTGATCGGACCAATCACTGTACCAACACTGCGAGTTAGCGCCGCGAGGGCTGCACTGATTCCGGTGACTACGCAATGAAAAGATCGAACACCCTTTCGATTGCTCTTGGCAGTTGTTTCGGCATTCCATAGTGCAATCACACTCAAGATTCCATAGAGGAAGTCAGACATCGTTAGTGGCAAAAACGACAAGAATCTG
>CAZSNX010000361.1:0-5084 GCA_964607945.1 uncultured Candidatus Obscuribacterales bacterium | reverse complement strand
AAATCTCTCCCCGACAGGAAACTGCTCGTAGCCTTGCTTCCAATTTGCCAGCCAGTCTGCCTCTTCAACGGTGCTCACTCTCAGAGAAGGCAGACAATGTCCGAGACCATACTCCTCTAAAGAACCTTTCAACTCGTCCATATCAGCTAGAGTCATGTCCTTTTCGAAGACTGCGTGAAGCAGCACTTTGGCTGGCTCCAGAGCCTTGATTTCGCATCCTTTAGCGCCTTGATGCACCATCAACCATGAAGCCAGCTCCTCCTGCTCCTGATTAACTTCAAACTCAATCGCCATCCAGGAGCGCAACGCTTCTTCTTTCTTGGTTGTCATTTCAAACTTCCGCCTTTGGAAAATTGGATTCCCCCTCACCGGCACAGCCTTAACAGCAAGCACGCCAGCGAGATTCTGAATTGTAACGCGACTCGAAAATTTATAGACGTTTGAGGTCAAGCTGGTAAACTACGCTGCCTGGGAACCCCAATCGTTAGCTTACGGCAATCTAACCCAGCTAGAAAGTACGTGAATACTGCGTTGCCGCCGACTTTACGAGACATCCTATTTCAAGATCTTGAGATAAGTAGTGCAGGGGACCCAACTAAGAGCCTGATACACGCAAAGGCTCAATATATGGGAGGTAATACTCATGGTTAGAGCTGCAGTTTCGAATGCTTCCGTTCTCGGTCTGGCATTCTGCATTGCATTGTCAGCAAGCATTCCAAGTTTCGCTGCTACAAAAGGGCTTCGCGCAACTCAACGCACGTCCACTCTGAAGTCCGGCGGCGGACGAACACTTCAATCAGCATTTCGAGACAAGAAGATCTTTAAGGGAAAAATAACCGCGGACGTTGCCGCTGGCGAAAAGTTACTGCTGTCCGGTAAATATTCAGACGCAGCTGATGCATTCCGAAAAGCATTAAATAAGAACTCCAAAGACTCGGCAGCACTCGAAGGGCTCGGATTTGCTTTAGCTCTTCAATTCAAATTGGATGGCGCAGATGAGCAGTTCAGTAAAGCGCTCAAACTAAACGGCAAAGATCCGATGGCCTTGATCGGAAAGGCTTTCGTGCAGGTCAATCGCTTGCAATCCTCTAACATGACTATCATCAGCCAGCGCCAAAATCTGCTGGCTCAAGCTGAATCAGAATGCCGCTCCGCACTTCAAATCGATCCGCAAATGCCGGAGGCGATGAACGTTCTTGCCATGACCTTGAAGGAACAAGGGCGCTATGACGAAGCGCTCCAACAGCTAAACAAATCCATTCAGATCGACCCGACCTACTCAATGTCATACACCCAGCGTGGAATGATTGAGTTGCTCAAGGGTGACACTAGCAGCTCCGAGAGTGATTTCAAACAGGCAATCTCCCTGCGCTCATCGAACTCAACCGCGCAATATGGCTTGGGTAAGACATACTTGGCTCAAGGAAAGGTTGACGATGCACTCAAGCAGCTCAACACTGCATTGTCTCTCAACAGAAACAGTGCTCCTACTCACATTGCTCTGGGAGACTGCTATCGCAAGCAAGGCAACACCGTTGCCGCAGTGAAAGAATACCAACAAGCAATTTCAATCAAAGCAGAAAATGAATCCGCTTACCTAGGGCTCGCTGATATACGCGAAGATCGCGGCGACCTGGAACTTGCTCTTTCGGAAGTGCGGTCTGGATTAACATTGAATCCCGGCAGCATCGAGTTGCACAAGAGAGCAGGCGACTTAGCTTTGCGTTTGGAAAAAACCGACGACGCAATTCGCGAGTATACGACTGCACTTTCGATGTCTCCCGCAGACACGCATGCAGTCGAGGGCATGACTCAAGCTTATGTAATCAAAGCTCAGAAGGAGGCCACTGGTGCTTACTTCCTCTCCAACAACTTCGATGATGCGGAGAGAATGATTCAACAGGCAATCAAGCTCAATCCAAATAACATGCAGCTTCGATTGGCGGATGCCAAGATTCGCGCAATGTCCGGAGCAGATCCGATCGATCTTTCCACATTGGGCACACCGAGCAACGATGCAGAACGCATCGCCTACGCTCAAGCTGCACTCGCTGAATTCAAGTACGACGTTGCTTCTCAGCAAATGAATGCTGTACTTGCGAATTGCCAGGACTCTAAGCAAACCTTTGCGATTGCTGATATCGCTCTGATGAGCCGAGATCTCGACAGCGCTGAGGCAGCCTACAAAAAAGGTGCCGGATTTCCAGATGGGGCTGCGCGAGCACAACGCGGGCTTGCAGCAGTAGCAACAGCCAGAGACAAAGCTCGGCAAGAATATACACTTGCCAACGACCTCGCAAGCAAGAAACAATTAGCCAGCGGCATCGATCACTTCAGAACCGCAGCCTACCAAAATCCGAGAATGGCTGAAGCGCATCTCGGGTTGGCAGATGCGCTGAAGAAGTTCTTCTCGAACAGGCCAGCCTCTCTCCGGGAAGCAGCGCTGCATTACCGGGCCTACATTAGCTTGAGCCCGAACATGCCGGAGAAAGAAAAAGAGAAGTTCGAGAAGAAGGCTACTGGATTGACCGAGAAGGCATTCAAGATCGAACAAAAACAAAAGCGCAAGGGCATCAAATAAACCTGCTGACGCTGCACCATCAATTGAGTTATGATTGTGCAGAGTTACAACGGTGTCCGAGCAAAGATGCCACAAAATCAGACACATGAGATCGTCGTCCTGAAGCCCAAACCTGAGGCTCAGGACGTCGCTCTTATGGTGACTCGTTTCTTCGATGCGGAAGCAGCACGGTATGACACGTACAATGATTCTGTTCCAGCTCGCCGGCTGTACATAGCGAAAGTCAACGAACTAATTGCTAGCAAATTGAAGCACTCATCAACTCTTCGCAACCTGTTGTCCATTGCTGCCGGCACAGGCAAAAGAGAAGTCGACATCAAGAACGAAACCAACAAAGAGTTCGAGATAACTTGTGTAGACATAAGCAGCGCAATGTGTGACGCTGCCAGAGAACGAGGATTGAATGCAGTCCAGGGTTCATGGGAAACCGGATCTGTCGAGCTTGAAGCCGAATTTGATGCAGTATTGTACCTACTTGCCTTTGGTCTTCTTTCAACAATCGAACAGCGTAAGGCTGCTCTAAATTTGGCAAACAAGGCGCTGAACAAGGGTGGACACTTGTTCATTGATGTTCTGAATCTCGACGATTTAGATGAATGGGGACCACGGATAAAGGAGCTCTTCTCGCAAGAAGCGCTTTCCACGCAAGGTTACGATATCGGTGATGTCTTCTACAGAAGAGTAGGCGAGCACGAAGTATCGTTCACGCACTACTTTACTAAATCAGAGATGTCGGACTTACTGCAACAGGCCGGTTTTGATGTTTGCAGCATATCGAATATTGGTTATGGCTCCTACCCCGGCGAGCTGCTGGACCGTTCCAATAGTGGCAATATGCTGTTTATCGCCAGGAAACGTTGAATTAGAAGGCAAATTCAACTGGCAGATCCTATGCTGTAACACGACCAGTCGAATTTGCCTGTTGTAGTAAGAGCTTCAACAGCTCACATTTACAAAATGCTCTTTAATCTTTCGGCGAACTCTTCGTAATCATTCGGATGATTATAGGCATACGCCGATACCACGACGGCCGCAAGTTTTTCTGAGGCATGCGGCGGCGCGATTGAAACTTCTGCCCTCAGTTCTACAGCTGCTCTAGTCTGCAACTCCAATGCTTTGTCTGCATCAACCGCAATGCCAGCCGGCAATGCCGCAGGATGCCTGGCCGCAAACCGTCCTTCAACGCGTGGAGTTCCTAATATTCTCCCGATAGTCTCCGCACCTCTGCGCGCCAACTCTCGATTGTAAGAAAACATCTTGTCGTGCCCTAATTCCATGAGAAAATCTATTGCAATTGGAACCGTCAGAAACGCAGTAAGATCGTCAGTACCAAGACGGCTAAAGAGCTGCGGAAATTCCATTCTATCTCTAAAGCTCACCGTGCTGGGTCTCAGACATGAGCGCCAACTCGGGGCTGCCCAGAGTCCGGCAGATCCGTGCGGGGCGCACACCCATTTATGAAAGTTACCGACCCAGATGTCTGCACCCAACGAGTCAACGGACAACTTATACATTCCGGGAGCGTGCGCACCATCTACAATTAGTGGCACATTCGCATCTCGAGCCACCGCTGCAATCTCCCGAACAGGAAACATTCGCGCTGTAGAAGAAGCAATTTCATCAACGACAATCAGACGCGTCCGTTTCGTAATCGCAGAGGCTATAGCTTCCACGATTGCTTCATCGCTGTCGGTGATAGGAGCACTTACTTCGACCAGCTTAGCTCCCGTTTGAGCACATTTATTCTCTACAGCTAGTCTCACTGCCGGATAAATGTGGTTAGTAATAACCATCTCATCGCCACTGGCGAGAGGAACGGTAGCAAGCGCAATTGTCATGCCTTCCGTCGCATTTCGAATCAGCGCAAACCCATCAGCGCTGGCACCACAAAAATGAGCCAGCACCAAACGCGCTTCTTCCAGACGCGTCTCAATCTCTCGCCGAAAGAAACCACTGGGATTGGCATCGATGTGAGCGATCAACTCCTGCTGATGCGAGCGCACGCGCTTTGGAACAGCTCCATAGGCCCCGTGATTCAGATGAAGAGTAGAATCATCGAGCGACCACTGCTCTCGCACAGACTGCCACCCTGGTCCCCAAAGCTGATTCTCACAATCCCTGTCTAACACGTTCTTCATTCGTACCCACACCTACAGATTCGACTCCTGGCGCAATCGCGCCCGGCCCTGATCAATTACCGACTTCAAAATCGACTTTCCAATATCATCTACAGAAGGCGCGCTATCGACTACTTGAAAGATCTCCTGATACCACTTTTCGCTTTCGCAAACTTCGATCCAGTTCTCCAGGTCCTTCCATTCTCCGTCAGACAAGCCCAAGAGAAAGCGTGCGCGATAAGGGTCAACCCCCTCTGTTTCGTAGACGGCAACTCGAATATCCCGGCCGAGGCCAGTGTCAAAATGCGCATTTCCGGCAGAGTCTATATCCACATCACCACAAATGTCATATCGTCGAATCAGACTCTGAGCCTCTTCCATATAGC
>CAZSNX010000360.1:0-5087 GCA_964607945.1 uncultured Candidatus Obscuribacterales bacterium | reverse complement strand
CAGGGGCGCGATGCCTCCGAGCACGTCATCCAATCGGCGGCTAGTAACGGTCTGGTAGTCTTCATCAGAATATCTGCTCGGACGAAACTCCGGCGTAATCGTGGCAGCTCCATCCGTCGGACAGGTTTTGAATAGCGCCGTCGTTGTATTGCAGTCGGATAGTGCACATGACAGAAGCTGACCCTGAAAGTTGTTTGTCTTGTTTAACTCTTCCAAAATCGAGTATGCCACCAGGTTCGGTTCGAAGCCGACATAACGTGTATGGTCGGAAAAGCTGCGCAGTTCCATGAGAGTTTGTCCCACGTTGGCGCCAACATCAACGAAGCCTTCAACGGGAAGGAATTTCTCCAATAGTTTGAGAATGTCGTAGATAAAAGAGGTATCCACATGAATAAGATCCTCGCCCTCTCCGCGCATGATTGGAATCTCGAACGTCTTACCTGAGATCTCCACGCTTTGACGCAAGTTGATGAATTTGAGTAAACCAAATTTTCTGGCAATACCAGCTTTTAACCCGCGCAGTCCCCTGGCCTTTCGACCCTCGGCTTTGCCGAAAGTGACAAAATGAAGCAAAGGATTGACGCCTGCCGAAGCAACATCCGGATATCTCCTGCAGTAAGCTTTACTGTCAAATCTTAGACTGGGCTGAAGTCCAAGTCTATAACCTGAAGTTAGATAATGTGCAAGTGGGTTGCAGATTGGCTCTTTCCTTTCCAATCGCTTCAGTTGTCGCAAGTAAAAGGAGCTGTCAAATAGCGGGTGCGGATTTAAACCTTCTTTGGCTCCTATCTCCAGATAATGAAGGAGTGGGTTGTATGAGCACTCTGTCATACTCAAGCCCTGGTCCAGATAAAAGCGTGTCGAGAACAACACATGCGGGTCGCACCCCTGCCGAGCGCCTTCGGTCAGAAAGTGAATCAAAGGGTTAATCTTTGGACCCGTTAACAAGTGAGAGTTTTGGCCGAGATAAAATGAGCTGTCGAACAATGGATGCGGATTTCTGCCTTCCCAGCCGCCGAAGTAAAGATAGTGCTGGAACGGATCTACTTCGGAATGGCTAGCGATGTCTTGATTGCACGCCAGATAATAAGACCGATCAAACAGTCTATGAGGATCCAAATCGGCTATTGCAAAACCATCCATGGCGGGATGTCCTCTGGCCAACCAGCAGCAACGGCAGCTATTGTAGCCTAGTACATTGTTTTGAAATTATTGATCAATGATTGCAGTTACAAATTAGTCCTTCTTAAAAACATCCTATGGTGCCTTGAAAAGCCTCTGTCGCAGGCATAAAAGACAGCCTTAATCCGACAAAGACGACCAGCCGGTTGTGTGGCGTCAAAGTATCTTGCCGGAAAGGGGTATTTTCTTGGAAGCGAGATAAAAATTAGAACCCCGCTTTCGAGCATACTTTGCTCCCGATTCACTGATTTCCGTGGCATCGGTATCATATACGGTGCCGATCAAGCTGAGAAAAACTCCGTCGCCCGACCCAATGTCGGAATCAACTTGCGACATCATATAGTTGGTTTTGGCTCCAAAGAAGCTGGACAAAATCGGCAGCGCCAGCCAATTGGTCAGCGCTGCCGATTTTGTTGGTTGCAATTAATATCCGCGAGCGTTCAGCGCGCCGCGGTATGAAGTGTCGGCCTGGTTTGCGCAGCGTTCAGCTTCTTCCCAAGCCCGTTCGCGGAAGCTGGACTGAGCATCTGCAAGCGCCTGGTTGGCAACACGCATCTTCTCGGAGATGTTGCCGCCGCTCGCATGCTTGCCGAGTCGCTTTTGCTTCAGGAGAGCTTGTTCGATCAGGCGCGAGGCTCGATCGAAAGCAAGCTTATCGGCTGTGCCAACTTTGCTTGCCTCTCTGGCCAGCTTCTTCACCTCCTCCATTTCGGCTTGGAGACCGCTCCAGTTGCCACCGGCAGTTTCCATCGCCTGCTTGATCTCGGCGAAGCGCGTGGAGGCTTCCTTCATGCGAGTGCGAGCCAGCCGGCGAGTGCATTCATAGCTGGTTCCCTGACTGGCCTCTGAGATTACCAGCGCCAGCGACTCCAGCTTATCGACCGCCTTCTCGTGGTCTTTCTGCTGTTGAGAAATCTGCTCTTCGACTTCCGCGAGCTGCTCAGCGCACTGCTGAACCTCCTTGTCAGTCTTCGGCCAATCCTGGCATTCCACCGTCACCATTCGCTCGAGCGCTTCAACCTTGGCACTTAACGATGCCGCAAGTTCGAGCGTGCGCCGCGCCGTGGTGAACTCATTCTTGCGCTGCTTGTCGCACAGAGAGCGTTCCTTTTCACGCAGCGACAAGACCGACTCGCAGGCGCTGCGCTTGCACTTCTTGAGCTGGTTGAGCCGGCCTTCCGTGCGCTGAAGCGCCGCGACCGTTTGGCTGATCCATGGAAGCAGAGCCTCGATGCGCTCCAGACCGGCCAGGTAAGCTTGACCGAAATAGTCTTTCTTGACCAACTCCAGCTCGGCACCGGTCAACAGCAGATCGGCATTGCGAAACAAGTCAGCTTCAGCTTGCCAGGCAGCCTCGACGCCGATCTCCACCAGTTTTTGCTTGACAGGCAAGGCGTAGTCGAGCGCCTTTTTCAGTTCGGCCAGTCGCCTGTAGGCCTCCTTCGCTTCGGACTCAATTCTAGTCTTGGCGGCAAGCGTCCGGTCGATCAGGTTGCCGGCTTCAGCAACAGCCTGGCGAGCGCTGCGCTGCCGCACGAGGTAGTCGGCTTCCGGCCTGATCTTGACTGACCGCCGTCGACCTTCGCCACCAGCTCCGGTCGTGCGAGGCAGCGCCAAAACCATTCTGATCGCTTCCTCAGCAAAATCGCGAGCTCTGACCACCAGCAGATCGATGTCGACGTTCGGCTCGCGCAGCTTGAAAGTTTCTGCCGCCGCCGCATCTGCACGGTCACCTGAGCCGGCGACCACAGCCTGCTCCGGAAAAGCAGGCACCACCTGCTGGGAACGCACTTTTGCAATCCTTTCCTCCAGCTCGCTAATCTCCTGCCTGACTGCCGACTCCAGCTCAGCTTTGCAGTTGAGCCGCTCAGCGAGCTCATCTTTCAAAGACTTGGCCTGCTCGCACAATTCCTTGGCGCCTTTGCGGGCCGAAATCGGATCGCCAGCCAGCTCGGCTAGAAAGTCGGTACGCTCCTGTTCCAGCTCGGATAGATCCTGCTGATAAACCGGACCGAACCCTTCGTCGCAAAAGAGACGGTGCTGCTGGCTAACCGCCTCAACTGCTTGATTTACGCTCACAGCGGCAGTGGTGCAGTCGCTGATTGCCTCCTGCAGGCGGTTCCAATTGGTTTCAACTGCACCTACCAACTGTTCAGTCACCATGGCATGAGCGGCAGGATAGTCCTCGAGAGTCGAAGGCAATTGACCAGGGAACAGCACAGCTTGCATGCGGAGCCGATCGCCGGTAATCAGCCTGATAGCCTTGCGGTAGGCTCGCACGCTTGGGAATTCACCGCTGCTGTCCAGTACATGGCGTGAGTAGTTGATCCGCCTGTCCAGCCCGTGCAGACGTGCTCGCAATTCCCTGACGGACGTCACCAATGCCTTGTAAACTACAAGCGACTCCCCTTTGAACTGCGTCAGAAAATGCTTCTGATTGCTCAGCCGGCGGGTGATGTCCCGACGCTCGATGACCGCCAGCCGCTCCGAGACTTTGTAGATCTGCTCCTGCAGCCGACTGGCAGCCGAGCGATACTTCGATGACAGCATCGCCCTGATGCCGACCAGCACACCGCCGGCAGTGCCTGCAACAAGCAGAATTGCCAACTCAGGAATGATCAACATCGAGCGAACAGGCTGCAGGTTCTCGACCGTGCTCTCGCCCTTGCCGGTCTGTCCCGCTCGCAACATCCCACACAAAACAAAAATGGCTCCCAGAGTGATCGCCCAGCGCCCGGCATTGACTCGCGTCATGTGAGACTCCTCTCTTGTGAAGGGACCAAAACTTAAGAGGTCTGAAAATAGCCAAGTCCACCCAACCCACGCCTAACCAGCAAACAGGCTTGCTTTATGTGCTTGAAACATCCGCATATGGGTTACTTTTGGGTCTCGGCTTCGATCTCCTACGCGTGTTTTCAACAGGTACCCTAAAACCATACGCGAGGCCGGCATGACAATACAAATAACTTCTTTTGAAAATGACATACCAGTTACAACCAAGAACAATTGACGAAAAGCACAATCCTGTTAGCACAACCAAGCACAGTTATCGATAATTTTGGGGGATATCGAACATTGAAACGAGACTCCTATTTGCTGATTTGGTCAAGCTGTACTTGCTGACGTTAGCGGAGCTGGCAAGACCGAAAATGCACCACCGCTCTAAACGGCAAGAGCAACACAAGCCTTTTAAGCAGCGTCCTGGCGAGGTGCCTGCGCTCCATTCCGGCTCTACGGAGCAAACATCGTTATCAACGGGAGTAAACTAAGACAGTCAACCTGATCGAGCTAAACTGCCAATTGAACCGGCAGTCAATCGAAACCACCATTTGTGATACCACAACAATTAACACCAACGGCCATGAACTCTATCCAGAAATCCAGTTACGGCAGAATTCCCGCTCAAACTATCGAGCTAATCCAGACTTGTGTCGACTCCGCTCGGCAGCGCCTTGCAGAAGCCCTACCGCCGTCGGCAAGCGCCGAAGTAAGGTCATTTACCGTTCAAGTCGTGCTCGATGTCTTGCTCAAAGACTGGCGCCTCCATGACAATTCCAGCGGACCGGACGAAGACGATTGGCAAGACATCATAAGTTTCGTCAGACTCGCCGCTTCGCTTGCTGAGCCAGATTTAAACGATAGAGGGATGCCAATCTATCAAGCAACCTTAAACGGACTGCTTTCCGATTGGCTCTACAACTGGAATTCAGACTCCAGCGAAGCAATCGGTTTGTAATCTGATTGCATGCGATAGTAGACTTTAGGTGCAAGACTTGGACCAGTTTGTTGATAGTTGCATAGTTAGAGCTGGAGGACCGGCAGCATGGTGGCTGCTCTTCGTTCTGGCAAGCATTATTGGTCTTGTCTGCCAGACTCGGCACACGCGGTCGACTAAAAGCTCAGCC
>CAZSNX010000359.1:0-5089 GCA_964607945.1 uncultured Candidatus Obscuribacterales bacterium | reverse complement strand
CAACCCTCAAGCAGGATGTATCGACACTCAAGGTGGACGTTTCAACCCTCAAGCAAGATGTATCGACACTCAAGGTGGACGTTTCAACCCTCAAGCAAGATGTTTCATGCATTAAACTGGATCTCACTTCCTTCAAGCGCGAAACAAACACGCATCTTGAGGGATTAGGCAGTTACTTGCATTCCATCAATGGCAGCATCTTGGACCACAGCGCAAGAATTTTCAAGCTGGAAGAGCGCGTGGCAAAGCTGGAAGACAAGCCTGGTGCCGCCTGAATGCGATCCTAAACGTCGAGCACCGCCTTTTGATGCTGAAAGATAATTGCCAGCAGCCACCTGGACAATAGAAGCACCGTGCCGAATCGACCCCCCCAAAGACAAGTTTGCCCCGACTGCGCCAAGCAATATGGCGGGCTGGAGACTAATTGCCCGGCAGATGGGGCACAATTGGTGCCGGCACCTGCTGAGTCGAGCTTGTTCGAAGATCTGGACTCACGCTACGAGATAATTTCCCAGATTGGCACAGGCGGCTGGAGTACGGTCTACAAAGCTAGGCACAAAGTTCTAGACCAACTCGTCGCTATAAAAGTTTTGCACCAACATCTGACGTTCGACAGCAAAATGTTGCGGCGCTTCGAGCAGGAGGCACAAACGGCCAGCACTCTGTCACACCCCAACATCGTCAGCATCATTGATTATGGCTCAGCGCCTCAGCCCTATATTGTAATGGAGTATCTTGAAGGCAATTCGCTGGCAGAGGAGATTGAACGGCAGCAAAAGCTATCGGCACAGGAAACCATCGCGATCGGACTGGAGATTTGCGCAGCTCTCAATTGCGCTCACGGACAGGGAATAGTTCACCGCGACATCAAGCCGAGCAACATCATTCTAACCGGCCAAGCCGGTGACTCTTCTAGAGTCAAAGTTGTCGATTTTGGTTTGTCCAAACTGCTGCAAAATGAGGGCGAAAGCAGCTCCAGCATAACGCGCACAGGCGAAGCGATGGGCAGTCCACCTTACATGAGTCCCGAACAATGGTCCGGCAAAGGGATCGACGCACGAACGGACATCTATGCACTGGGCTGTCTCTTGTATGAAGCGTTGACAGGTAGTCCGGCCTTTCCAGGGAAAAGTCCTGTCGAATGTATGAATAAGCATCTTACTGAACTGCCCGAAGGAATTGTGGCAATTAGACCGCAACTGCCAGGGGGTGAGTTGCTCGATCGAATTGTCTTTAAGTCCCTCGGCAAAAATGCCGACGAGCGATATCAGACAGCCCGAGATATGGCAGCAGACCTGGAACAAGCAAAGGTGGGCGGCCGGCTCATTCACGCTGAAAGGCACGAGCTGTCTCTGCGGGAGTGTCTAAAATGGCGCAAGACATTGCTCCTTCGCGTAGTGTCCCTGTTTGCCTTACTGATTGTGCTCGTGTCAGGTGCTGCCTACTTGAACCGCGAAGCCATCTTAAACAGCATTTGGAGCTACAACTTTAAAGCCGGCTTGCAAGCAATTACAGCACATGATTCAAACACAGCTCAACTCAAACTGACGACTGCTCTTTCAGCAATAGAATTGAGCGGCAAGAAGGACGAACGCTTATTTAAGACGCTCAAGTTGCTCGCTCCCATTTTGAAAGAGCAACGCAACTACACAAGACTAAGTGATATCAATCGTAAGCTCTCCGAGCTCACGCTGGGAAGCAAGCGCTACCAGAACTTGTATAGAGCCGCATATTCCGATTATGGGCGCGGACATTATGCGGCATCTGAAAGGCTCTGCATGCAAGCCATTGCCGAAGCAAGAAAGTCGTCCGACAAAAACATTCCTGCAGCTTGGGCCCTTTATGTGCTTGGACGAGACCTTGCTAATTTAAGCAGATTCGAGGAGTCTGAGAAGTCATTGAACGGAGCGCTTCAAATCTTTCAAACTTGGCTGGGCGATGACGATCCAAGTGCGATCGCCTGTCGCAGAGACCTGGCGAGAGCATATAGCGGGCAACGACGACTAGCAGAAGCCCGGAAGACGTACGAAGAAGTTCTGAGGATTCAGGAAAGTTTAGATGGCGGTGAATCCCTGGCCGCCGCAATTACACTGAGCAATCTTGGCGGCAATTGTTATGATTCAGGAGATTTAGTCAGCGCCGAGAAATACTTGAAACGCTCTATCACCACTCTCGAAAGGACGTTTGGAACCGACCAGGCATTGTCCGGAACCTTAAGCAATCTCGGACAGGTGTACCTTGCAGAAAAACGCTACGCAGAAGCTGAGCCAGTTATCAGACGTGCCATTAATTTGAGTGAGAAGTTCTACGGTCAGGAACACCCGGAAACAGCCAAGATGCTTGAAAACATGAGCATCCTGCTCCAGGCTCTGCATCGAAGCCAGGAGGCTCTTTCTTTTCAAAAGCGAGCGCTCGACATTCGCATCGCACGATTGGGCGCGAACAATCCTGTTACCCTTAACACCAAAGCATCATACGAAAAGCTCTTGCAAATTCAGACTAAGCCAAATGAGAAGGCAAACAAGCCAGGTTAGCCGCCTCCTTCGGCGGGTATACCAGGATTGAGTTGTCGCTTGATTAAGCCGGCAATACTATTTGACTGTAGAGGCTGGCATTTGGCGTGGAGACAGTTGGCTCGAAACAAGGCCAGATATGGTGCTTTTGTTCACATTGCGGTGAGCGGTATGATGCTGACTCAGAACTAACGGCATGCCCTCGCGACGATGCTCCGCTCGTTAATATGCTCGAAGACCCGCTCGTGGGTACAAAGCTTGACTCTCGCTACGAAATCATAGAGCTGATCGGACTGGGGGCGTGGAGCCGGGTTTACAAGGCTAAGCAGATTGCGCTCGGTCGAGTCGTATCAGTAAAGGTACTTCAGCCACACTTAGCTATCGACGAAAAAAAGTGGAAGAGATTCGAACAAGAGGCAAAGGTTTCCAGCTCGATCAAGCATCCGAACATCGTCAATGTGTTTGATTATGGGTTGCGCCCGCAACCATTTATCGTCATGGAATATCTGCAAGGAGCAACTCTAGCGCACCGCATCAAGAGAGCGGGGCCCGTACCGGTTCAAGAAGCGCTTGAGCTGTTTACAGAAATCAGCGACGCCTTGCAGGCAGCTCACGAGAAGGGGCTCATCCACAGAGATTTAAAACCAGCCAATGTCATGCTTGCAGAAAGTCAGGACGGTAAGACAGTAGCAAAATTACTCGATTTAGGACTGGCCAAGATAATCGACGGCGACGGGCAGACGCTGGTACAACTCACCACCACGGGGCAGACGCTCGGAAGCCCAGCCTATATGTCTCCCGAACAATGCACCGGTGCAGAATTAGACGCGCGATCGGACATCTACTCACTCGGGTGCCTGATGTATGAAGTCTTGACCGGAGTGCGCGCATTCGACGCTGACACCCCAACAGAATGCATGCGAAAGCATCTCTTCGACAACCCGCAACCGATGAGGAGTGTGAGCACCGAACTCAACCTGCCGGAATCACTAGAGCGCATAGTCTTCCGTGCGCTCGCCATCGAACCGGTCGAACGATACCAATCGGTTGATGAAATCAAGCAGGACCTAATAGCAATCGCCGAAGGCAAGACAAAAGGGCTGCAGTATGAACGGCAAAGGCTGGGCGCCACATTCAGTCGCCTGCGCAGATCACTGCGCCAACCCAAGGTTCAGGCGACCTGTTTGATTGTGATACTACTTGTAGTATCATCGTTCGTCTTTTTCCTCAATCGAGAGGGTCTAGCAAATGCAGCCTGGCAGTTTCAATACGATCAGGGCAAACAGCTGCTACAGGCGAGAGACTTAGAAAAGGCCGAGACGAAATTCAAGTCAGCACTCTTCCTTACTCGTTGGTTCGGTCAAGATGATTGGCGTACCGCCAGGAGCCTGGCTCAACTCCGCAACACATACAAAGCGGAAAAAAAGAGCCAAGAAGCGATGGAGCTTAACGCCAAGATCGTAAAGCTTGAAAAAGGCAGCCCGGCGTGGGAACAACAGCTGCAAGAAGCCGAGAGCTTGACCGAAGGCGCTAATTACGCGCGCGCTGAACAGTTGTTGAGCCGCATTGCGAAGCAACAGCGTCAATCGCCGGCCGACAGGCTGGCAACTTCGTTTACTTTGATAAAGCTTGGAGAGGTCTACAAACTCGAAGGAAAGTTAAACGATTCTGAAAGTGCCTTTCGGGAAGCGTTGACTATCAGAGAGAAATTTCTCGACCGGAACGACTCTATGCTTACAGAAGCGCTGGAGCACCTAGCAGAAATCTGCTTGGCTCAAGGTCGCTGGAACGAATCGCAAGAGCTGCTTCAGGAAGTTCTGTCGCTCACGGAACAATCACTCGGCACCAATTCACCGGCAGTGGCAGAAGTCTTAGGATCTCTAGGTTACGCGCGCCTGATGCAACGAGATTTCACCGGTGCCGAAACACACTATAAGCACGCATTGTCGATCTTGGACAATTTGCATACTCCTGACGACTATCGCTATGGGCCTATCTGCGGAGGACTAGCTAACTTGTATGTAGAAGCAAAGAAGTACGACTTGGCTGAACCACAGATACTTAGATCGATCGCAATTCAGAAGAAGAAATTTGGTGCCGGGCACTTAAGAACCTGCCCTGGACTTACAATTCTGGGCAATTTGCGATATGGGCAAGAACGGTATGACGACGCCATCGCCTGCATGAAGCAAGTCTGGGATATTCATCGCAATACAATCGGTGAGAACAACCAGCAGTCACTCATCAGTCTGGAAAACTATATTCGAGTTGTTCGCTCCAAACAACCGGAGCTTGCAGCAAAGCTCGGGCGACTCTCGGAGGAGATTAAGGCAAGTATCTCCAGAGGCGGCGGCGGGCAGTAATGGAGTTTCACTCCTCTCGCTACGAGATTTTGTCGGAGATTGGCCAAGGCGGTTGGAGCACCGTCTATCGCGCTCGTCACCTTGCTCTCGACAAAATGGTGGCCGTCAAACTCTTGCACCAACACCTGGCCACCGACAGCAAGTTGCTAAAACGATTCGAGCAAGAGGCTCAAATTGCAAGCTCTCTGGTGCATCCCAATATAGTAGAAATAA
>CAZSNX010000358.1:0-5089 GCA_964607945.1 uncultured Candidatus Obscuribacterales bacterium | reverse complement strand
GAGGCACCGGCTGACGTGGATGTCCTTTTGCAAGCGCAGGTGAGAAGTCAACCCGCGACACAGGCTCAGGCAGCAGAGGAAGGAGGTGGACCTTCGCCAGTGTACAGTGAATGGGCCGTAGATGCTTCGAGGAAACCGACTGGAACGTCTAAGCAGCCTGGTAAATCAGTATTAGATCAAGCATTGGAGAATGCGGCAAGTCGGATGAGCTCTCCAGTTGCTCAAGGCAAGCAGATTGAATTGGAGTCCCCGCAGGAACCGCCGGCTGTTCCGTCGTTAGAGTCCCCCATCTCCGCCAAACCGCCCTCAAAGTCGACTGCAAGACAGACCAAGGAAGATGCAGCGAGTGTGATCCAACAGGATCTGCCGCAAGGGTTGCTTTACGGGCAGCCGGCCGTGGAGAGTCCATTACCGTCTCAAGAGGAAAACTTCAGACTGGACTCGCCTGCATCATCGGATGCAGCGATACCGATTGAGCCTCAGGTGTATTCCAGCCAGCAAGGTCAGAGTGGTTATGTGCATCCGGCGATGGAGTCTGCTCAGATTGCATCGGTGGAACATACATCAATGCAAGCTGAACAGCTGGACACGGATTATTTTGAGCAGATTGAATATGTCCGTGCCGAGTCTTCGGCTGTTGTGCAGCAAGCTTTGCCGATAGATGACGGACCTCTTGTGGAAGCGGAAACGACGGATGAGGCACCGAATATGGTGTCTGAGGAAGTAGCATACGAAGCTGAAGTTCCACTTGAGGAACATCAATTGATTGAATATGCTCCGCAGTGCCCGAATTGCAGCATTTCACTCGAACCAAATGCTCGATTTTGCGGGGAGTGCGGATTTCATCTTGGAACTCGTATCCCATCCTGTCCGCTGTGCAGCGCTCCTTTGGAGCCGTCGGCAAAGTTCTGCGGGGAGTGCGGAAGCAATATTGGATCCAATCATTCTCCGCTGCCCAGCAGCCCTGGTGGAATGCCTGGAGCCCCTACCCAGCACGGCTGGCTGGTGAAGTTTCTAAAGATTCTAGAGAATTAGCCCTTGGTTCTTGGCTGTCAGCAAATTGTTTAACAATAGTTCGACTTGTTTTCTCGTTTCAGTTAGCGAACTCGAATTGTCGATCGTGTCATGTGCGAGCGTTGCCTTGACGGACTGAGGAAGTTGAGCAGACAATCGCTTTTCAATTTCGCTGCTATTGAGGTTGTCCCGCTTCGCCAGGCGTTCCCGCAGAGTGTTGTCAGCGGTTGTAACGGTCCAGACTCGATCGAATTCTGATTCGATTTCTGCTTCGAAAAGCAGTGGCACCAGGACAGCAATTACCGGTTTGTCAGATTGTTGCTGCACTCTAAGTTTGTATTGCTCGAGCACGGCTGGATGAACGATTGACTCGAGTTCTTGTCTTGCTTGTTTGTCTGGGAAGACTATCGCTCCTAACTTGTTGCGATCGACTTCGCCACTACCATCGTCCTTTAGTATTTGCCGTCCAAAGCGCCTCGTTACTTCGGTTCGGACCGGGCCCGATTCAGACAGAAGTTCATGCACAATAACGTCTGTATCGATTACCGGTACGCTAAGAGATTCTAAAATCTTTCCGACAGCTGACTTCCCTGAGCCGATCGTACCTGTAATTCCGAGCACAATCGGCATCTCAATGTTTTCCAAGGTGAGTAAGTTTAGATTCCAAACTAGCTTCAACGAGATCGAGTATCTTCGGTTGCAGCAGCTGGCGGTCAATCTGCGGGCCATGCAGCGCCAGATGAACTGTTGTTTGTCCGGGCACGCGCTCCTCTAGATTTATCTGCACTTTCGCATCGTGGTGCGCGCTGTTCTCAATGCCGGCTGCGAGTGTTCCGGCGGCGGAGTTAACTTCATTGAGCGTAAAGCCAGCCATCGGGCAAGCTGCAACTACGGCCAGGAAAGTATCGTCGATTCCGGCTTTGAAAGTGCGGGTTAACTCCCCGGTCACTTTGCGCGTTGCAGCCGGCTGCGTAGATGTGGCAGGTGGGTGCAGCTGGGTTTTGGCTCGCCATGAAAGTGGTTCTTTCTTTACATTACCAGGTTTCGGACCAGGCGCTGCAATCGGCTCCGGACGAGGAATTGGCGGACGCGGTGCGAGGTAAGGTGGTGAGGTTGGTGTTGCCTGCGGTGCAGAGCTGCTGCCTGGAAACTGATTAACTTCGCGCCCGATTACCTGTTCTAGTCCGAATGCTGCTAGTGGCTTGATGGTCCCGGAGAAAATGAGCGCGGATATCAGCATCAGTGCAGGTTGATTGCTATGTGTGGACATTAGGAATCCCTCAATGCTGATCGTTAAGGTGTGATTGAACTGTCGACGGCCTTGTTATGTTGAGCATAGCAATCATAAATAGTTCTAACAACAGCGAATGTCTGGTGAAAGATACTTACAGTTATCATTGACTGATAGTCTGTTTTGGTAACCGAGAAGAAACAATGCTCAAACTGATCGCTCCGGCGCTTTCGCTGTCACTCAGTATGTTTTGCCTGGCCAAGTTAGGTGCGCAAGCTCAAAACTCGCCGGATCCAACAACAGCCAGAGCCAGAATATCGGCTGGTGAGAGGTTTGCGAAACAAGGACGATGGGCTGAAGCGCAAAAGGAGTTCGAGGATGCGGTAGCGCTCAATTCGAGCGATGCACTTGCGTATTACGATCTTGGAATTGCTTATTTGCACAGAGGGTTGAACGTACAATCGGTGGAAGCCGAGCGCAAGGCGATATCTCTTGATAATCGGTATGCGCCAGCGTATGTCGAGTTAGGACTAGCATTGTCACAGACTAACGATCTGGTCGGAGCTGAAGCGGCTGAATTGAAAGCGTTGGAAATTGACCCTGGTCTGCATTCCGCTCGCCGCAATCTGTCTGTAATTCAAGCAAGACTGAGGCGAGCCGGCGCTGCTGTGGCAGCAGGTGTTCAACCGGTAAAGCAAACTGTTGCTCAAACCTCGAGTTACCCTGGCATGGCGAGTGCGGATGAGGCGATTGAAGCGTTAATCAATTCGGGCGATCTGGACGCTGCGACAAAAGCTTGTTTGGAAGAATTGAACGTCCATCCGGAGAGCGCGGTTGCGCATATGCGATTAGGGTGGATTCATTTTAAAAACGGTGCCTTGGACCGTGCTCGAGGAGAAGCGGAAGCGGCCGTCTCAAAGGATCCTTCGAACAGTGTTGCTCGGGCCAATTTGGGCGTAATCATCGGTTCATCGGGAGATCTGGATGGTCAGGTGCGCGAGGAAAATCGGGCATTGAAGTTAGATTCTTCCAACGCCTCAGCGCACGCTAATCTGGCCTGGGCGCTCGCGCGCCAGGGCAAGTGGGAGAAGGCAGCCGGTGCGTATAAGAAGGCTGTCGTGCTTGATCCCGAGTCAATCGAAGCAAAAGTAGGTCTGGGTGTTTCGCTTGCCAAGCTTGGTGATCTAAATGCCGGATTGAAGTTGCTTCAAGAAACCGCTGCAGCTGCACCAAAATCGGCTTTGCCTCTAGTCGGGTTGGGCGGGCTGATGGCCGATCAAAATCGACTCGACGATGCGATCGACTTGCTGAAAAGAGCGTTGATGCTTGATCCTGGCAACCATGACGGTACCGCGCGTCTAGCTGCCCTGATGCTGAAGAAAGGGGACTGGACGGAGTCTGCACGACTTTTCCGTGATCTGATCGCTAATACCCCGGCTGATGCAAACAATCATATCGGGCTTGGATTGGCGCTTGCCAGCAGCGGCGACGTGCAAGCGGCCAAGTCCGAGTTTAGGCGTGCACTCGAGATAGAACCCAAAAATGCCAGTGCTCATGCTGGGCTTGGCTTGGCACTAGGTGGTAATGGGGAGCGCGAGGAGGCTTTGAAAGAAGCCAATGAGGCTGCAAAACTGGATCCACATTTGGAGTTGGCGCAGGTCGTTCTGAAGCGTCTTACGCAATAGTTAGTATGTACCCTTCATCCTCAGCATTGACACTATTGATGGTGCAACACTCAAAGGCGGATCGATAGCTCTAAGTATTGTCGGTATGTCAAATCAACTATGCTGATTGCGAAGGCACATTATCTTTGCTATTGCAGTCCTGTTCACCATGAGTATCCTTCTGTGAATGCCTTTAATGCCAATAAGCCGCATACATAATAGGCT
Source organism: uncultured Candidatus Obscuribacterales bacterium (assembly GCA_964607945.1). GTDB lineage: Bacteria > Cyanobacteriota > Vampirovibrionia > Obscuribacterales > Obscuribacteraceae > JAGVKB01. The sequence continues at coordinate 955 of CAZSNX010000358.1, read as the reverse complement.
GTAAGACGGCAGGTCTTGCATTGACATCGTTCGATGAACCCCGCTATGATCTTTGTAGTCTCGGTCCGGGACAGAGCACAGTAAGTTTTGTCCTACAGCATCGAGTAATAGGGGTTCCGTCTCGAGACGCGGACGTATACCTATGAACCTTGCGCTATTAGTTGCAAGGAGTAGGAAACGAAAAGTCGTTAAGGAGGTTCCCCACCTGGTTTATCCGGGTCAAAACTCGCGGCAGGTCCTTGGCTGAGACCTAATTTTAAGCCAAATAAAATTGCAAACAAGGCTTAAGCTCGCTAGCGGCGAACTAACTACTTCTGTCGTTTTAGAGTTCAAACACTTGAAGCATGAGTGAAATCAACAAGTTGGAGCTGACTCTGGCAAACGCCGAACGGACACAAGCTTTCGGTCGCGCTCTTGGTCAAGCGGTAGTCGATTCGGCAATGGTGGCCCTGACCGGCCCGCTGGGAGCTGGTAAAACTTGTCTGGTGCAGGGTGTCGGGGAAGCTCTCGGAGTTACTGAGCCGATAGTCAGTCCGACCTTTACGATGTTGAATGAATATCACTCGGGACGGTTGCCGCTCTACCATCTGGATTTGTATCGAGTTGCAGACGACCCGGTTACTCAGGCCGCAGTGGGCGGTAAATCGCTCGAGCTCTTGAGAACAGAGCTGGATGAATTTATCTATGGACCGGGGGTAGTCTTAATTGAATGGGCTGAAGATATCCTTCCCTATCTGACCGACTACCTGTTAATAGAGATTGACTATTTTGAAAACGAACAAGGACGCAGCGTTTCCGTTTCCGGAGTCGGTTCGAAATCGATTCGTCTAATTCGAGATATTAATAGTAGCGCTATATATACATAAGATGTCTTCTGTTTGAGCTGGAGCCAGACTTCGACTTTGACGGTGTAGTTTGAATCAGACGACTGACCTCCGTCCGGGTAGGTTAATCA
>CAZSNX010000357.1:0-5105 GCA_964607945.1 uncultured Candidatus Obscuribacterales bacterium | reverse complement strand
ATTACTGGAATATCGTCAAATTTATGATCGTTCAAATAGAGATCGATCTTCGGCTCCAAAGTAACCCTGAAGATATGTTCTCCGCTGCTGTCTATGGATATGGAGCTTTGATGCATTCTCGCTCCAATCGGTGTCGGCAGTTGACCGGACGACACAGGCTTTCCGACTAAGAGCACCTCCACTTCGCCTTTCTTACCAAACTCCAGCTCATCAATAAACGCTTGCCGTCCGCGCACCGGCTCGATCATCGCCCAGCCATGACTGGCGAAAACCGCCTCCAACTCCGGCGGCGCCATACCGGCTTGCCACGGACCCCACATCAATGAGGCAACTCGACCGGGCACAAGCTTATCCAACTCGAGCGCTAGCTTATTTACTATTTCGTTTGCTGCAACATAATCGCATTGTCCGGCATTTCCTGTTCGGCCAACGACAGATGAGAATAGATAGAAGAACTTGACCTGCTCCAGCTGCAGTTTATTCAACAAAGTCAAGCTAGCCCTGACCTTGGTGTCAATCACCCGCTCAAATGATGCCAGGCTCTTGTCCTTGATTAAGGCATCCTCAATGATGCCGGCACCATTTACAACCCCATCTATTTTTCCGAATACTTCATAAATGCTGTCGATTGTTTCGCCGAATGCGCGGTCATCGCGGACATCGGCCGAGTAATAATGCACGCGTGCACCAAGTTGAGCCATCTTTTCCAAGTTGGATCGTATCTCGCGCTCGCGCAGTAGCTTTCTATACAACTGTTCTACAAGAGACACCGAGACTTCTTTAGAATCCCGCCTCAATTGTTCGATCAAGGCAGCTTTCAGCTCCCTGGCAGAAGTCAGACCAGCAAAGGCCGCATCCTCCTTCGACGGGCGAGGCAGACGTCCAACAATGACAAGTGTCGGCTTGTATTTCTCGGCCAGCTCCAGACAGATCTCAGCGGTGATACCACGAGCGCCACCAGTTACCAAAACTACCGAACTTTGTCCGACAGGCGCCTGTCTTTCGGACAACGGGCCTGCCTTTCGCTCTTCCAGCGAAGCTCCAGTTACCTCTAAAGTAACGCGTCGCTTGTTGGAGTAACCGATCTCCACGGAATCGTCGCCAAAGTCCAACTCTTCCAGCAATTGACCGGCAATCTCACCGGTGCCTGCACCGTAGTCGCAGTCAATAACTCGACAGAAGCAGTCGGTCCACTCCTTGGCAATCGACTTCAGTACGCCAACAATTCCCGGCTGAGTGACCGAAGCTCGCGCGCTCTTGCCACAGACTCCGTTAGCACCGGCTCCGAAGTCTCCGCCCAGAGAAGTTACCGCAAAGACGGCAGTTCTGCCCGATTTAGAAGAATTTGCCGCCGGCCTTTGCAAGTCAGCCTGCGCCTCGCGCGCAAGAAGAAACAGACTCGTAGTAGCAATAGGCTCGGCCTCGGCATTTAGACCGATCAAGTGAATCAAAGCGCCAATCGGTCCGAAATTAGAGCGGATGCCGGCAATCAAATCTTTGACACCGAGCTCGGAACTCAAATCACCACTGTAATTCTGACCTTCGAATTGATAGCCGGCTGGACGGTGTTTTACTAGAACTGCCGACAGTCCTCGCTCGCGAAGGCTTCTATCTACTAAGGCTCCCACGCCGGTCTCATCGTCAACCACCACCACCACTCCCGGTGGTGCAAATGGAATCACTGGGGCAGCGGCAGGAACGGATACCTTCACAAGTCCGCGGCTGACCGTGCTTAATACTGGAGCAGCAGCGTTACCTTCGGGCAAATCCTTGGCTTCCGCAACCGGATCGAAGGAGAGCGTCAAGTTGCTCGACGAAACTTCGGATTGAACACTGCCACCATCAAACTCCGAACGGATCCAGTCCATTATCCCTTGAAGAGTCTTGATGCCAGCCAGCTTTTCCATGCTGCCTTCAATTTGACTTTGCTTGCTTTCGGGTAGCAGCTTTCGGAAGCCACTGAGAATCTCGATGCGCTTAATCGAGTCAACGCCCAGATCAGCTTCGAGATCCAGCTCAGGATCCAGCATCTCCTGTGGATAACCGGTTCGCTGGCTGACAATATCCAGCAAACTGGCAATCAACATTTCGGAAGTCACTGCCGGCTCCGTCGACGCAGACGGCGATTGAGTCGTGCTCTCGGCTAAATCCATCGCAGGCGCAGACGAAGATAAAACCGGCAAACTTGCATCTGCAGTCCCAGCACCAAGTTCGGCAACACCCAAGGTATTCGGTGAATTCACTCCGGCGCTCGCGCGCGCAGGTTCCTCAAACTTCACCGGCATTTGAATGGCCGGACGAACTTCCCGCATCGACGCTTGCAGCTCTGGCATACTTCCGCCCGACTGCAGATAAGCCAACATGACGTTCTGCTGTGTCGTCAAAAATGTTTCGGTCATTTGCAGCATAGAACGTTGAAATTCAAGCATGACCTGATCGACTTGCCGCGCTGACTGTCCGATGCGCGCGGCACCTAGCTGAGCAGCCGGCGTGATAGCGGTTTTGAGCACCGGGTGAGACGTCACTTCTTTGCCTGCGGTCTGAGCCGGCTGTGCCCTGACGTCGGCTCCGGCACTACCTGCAATTCTCGCGGAGCTGGCTTGGTCAGTTTTCTCTTCCGGCATCTTCACTCCTTTATCCGAACGTTCAGCGGCCACGGCAACCGACGCTTTGCTCTTCTGCCCGAACGCTCTAACAGTCGAGCTGTTTATCATGTAAATCTTTCGCGCACCAGCTTTCTTTGCGCCGGTTACATCAGCTGTAATTCTATGCGCATCAATGATGGCAAGCTCCGCTCGACTATCGAAACGTCCACGAAACAGACGCCCGATATCTAGCGGTACGCCAGCACAGAACAACTCGGCTAACGCATGAAGCAGTTGAAGCAATCCAGACCTGCCATTCCGGTCCATAGAAATAGCTCGATGAGGCTTATCGGCCAAGGTTGCTTCGACCAGACCGGTCAACACGGAATTCGGTCCTACTTCGACAAAGATACGAGCTCCTTGCTCGTACATTTGTTCAATCTCTCGATCGAATTGAACCGGTTGTACGAGATGGCGAACTAGTCTTGAAGCAATCGATTCGGAAGTAGCCGAATAACAGTCTGCATCCGAATTGGAAAAGACTGGAACCATCGGCTGTTGATAGGCAATCTTGTCCAGGCTCTTACGCAGCGGTTCTTGCGCTGCCACCATTAATGGTGAATGGAACGCCGCCGATACGGCAATCTCACGGCACCGCACCCCCTTGCCAGAGAGATTGGCAATGGCCGCCTCAATCGCCGCTCGTTCTCCAGCGATAATACATTGGCCTGGCGAATTGACGTTGGCAAGGTACACACCGGCAGTTTCGGACATCAGCTGCCCGATCTGTTCACGGTCGGCCGAGACCGCCGCCATTGTGCCAGGGCGCTCGGCATTCGATTGGGCGAGAATACTTCCACGCTGTTCGGCAATATCAAATAAATCGGTCGCCGAGAATGCTCCGGAAGCACACAAGGCAACATACTCACCGAAGCTATGGCCGCCCATCATATCCGGAGCGACTTTGAATGAATTCAAAAGGCGCCACATTCCGATATCGGCAGCGGCAATCGCCGGTTGAGCAACATGCGTATTGTTGAGCTGCAACTGCTGTTTGGTCTTCTCCTGCTCTTCAAAGGCCGGCGGCGGGTAGATGAAACCGCTCAGACTGCGGTCGAAACGCGCAGCCAGCACCTGATCTGCCTCAGCAATAGCATCCCGCACTTCTCTAAACTGCATGGACAGGTCTGCCAGCATATCGATCTGCTGCGAACCTTGGCCGGGAAAGAGAAAAGCCACACGTCCGGCAGACTGAGACGTCATGACCGTCAGATAGATACCGCGAGGATCCTTCAAGTCAATCAATGTCGGCTGAGAAATGGCCTCCTGAACTTTCGCGATTTTGCTCCGCAAGTCCAATAACGAATTGGCGACAATCGCCAGCTGGAGACTACCTACTTGTTCCGACTCGTTCTTCTCATCGGGTGGGGCGCTTGCGGATTTCAGATAACTTTGAAAAGCCAGCGCTGCCAGCGACTTCCGCCTCTTTCCGTCGGTCAACGGTGATAGATGCTCCCAGTCTTCAGCTCTGCGAATCAACTCTTCGGCTTGGTTGTCGAGCTCCGCGACAGCAAGAGACAATTGATCTTTAGTAGCGCCACACAGCAGGAACAACTCGGCCGGCCACTTCTGCGACGCCGGTCTTTCAATCTGTGTTGGCTCTTTGCCGTATTCTTCGAGCACAACGTGAAAGTTGGTGCCGCCAAACCCGAATGCGCTGACACCAGCTCGTCGCGGCAGCTCTCGATTGGCAGCTGCTTTGAACCAGGGTCTGCTCAATGAGTTGATGTAAAGTGGACCGGTTCCGAACTTGCAAGAGGGATTGGGCTTTTCAACTCCAATCGTCGGGGGCAATACCTGGTGATACAAAGCCTTCGCGACCTTCACCAAGGAAGCCAGACCCGCTGCCGCTTTGGTGTGCCCGATCATGGTTTTCACCGAACCAACCGCACAAGACTGCGGATCGGCACCGGATTTCTCCAAGATCTCACCGAGCGCTTCCATCTCCGTTCGATCACCGACGACGGTGCCGGTACCGTGAGCTTCAATTAGCTCGACGCTGCGCGGAGAAACTTGAGCATCACGATAAGCTCTCTCGATTGCCAGAACCTGCCCGGCCTTTCTGGGAGCGGTCAAGCTGAGATCTCTGCCATCGCTTGAGCCACCGACACCCTTCAACAGGGCATAGATACGATCGCCATCACGTTCCGCATCGCTCAATCGCTTGAGCACCAGAACCGCCGTACCTTCGCTGATAACGATACCGTCGGCGGTAGCATCAAACGTGCGGCAGCGGCCGCGCGGAGATAATGCATGTGTTTTGCTGAAACTCAAGTAGTCACTCGGTTGATTGTGAGTATCGATGCCGGCAAGCATTACCACATCGCTATTGCCGGAGCGCAACTCGTTCATACCGACATAAAGTGCGGCCAGCGATGAAGCACAGGCAGCATCGATCGAGAAGTTGATACCACCAAAATCGAAACGATTGGCAATCCGCCCCGCCGCCACATTGCCAAG
>CAZSNX010000356.1:0-5121 GCA_964607945.1 uncultured Candidatus Obscuribacterales bacterium | reverse complement strand
GTTTGGTCTCTTCCAGCTCTCCGGCCGGTACCTACAACACCAGTTCGTCGTGCACCTGCATGATCAACTTACCGTTGAGCTTCCTGTCAACAAGGTCGTGCTCGAGTTTGATCATCGCCAATTTCATCAGATCTGCGGCGCTGCCCTGCAAGGGCGCATTGGCAGCGGCTCTTTCATCAGCACGGCGGATCATATCATTGCGGTCGTTCAAGTAACGGAAATACCGGCGCCTCCCCCAGAGAGTCTTGGCATACCCGTTGCGCCGGCACTCCTCAATCGATTGAGTCATAAAAGACCGCACTTTCGGATAACGTTGGAAGTACTTATCTATAAAGGTCTGCGCTTCCCGATTGGATATGCCGAGATCTTGAGCGGTGGAATATGCGCCCTGCTGGTAGATCAAAGAAAAATTGATGGTCTTTCCAACCCGGCGCATATCAGAGGTCACTTGCTCCAGCGGCACATCGAAGATCTCCACAGCCGTTCTGGCATGGATGTCTTGATCGCGATTGAACGCATCCAGTAAAGTCTCGTCCTGCGAAAGATGAGCAAGAATACGCAGTTCGATTTGCGAATAGTCTGCCGATATGAGCACCGAATCGGCCTGTTCGGGTACAAATGCTCGACGGATGCGGCGGCCCAATGCGGTTTTAATCGGAATGTTCTGAAGATTCGGATTAGAGCTGGAAAGCCTGCCGGTGGCAGTGGTTACTTGATTGAACTCGCCATGCAACCGGCGGTCGCGCGGCGAAATCTGTTTGGGCAGAGCATCCACATAGGTAGAGCGCAATTTCGAGTCTTGCCTGAACTCCAACACTTTGCCAACAATTGCATGCTCCTGAATCAATCCCTCCAGAACGGAAGCGTCGGTGGAATAGCCACCGCTCTTGGTCTTCGCCCGCGATTTTACTGGCAGCTTCAACTCCTCGAACAGCACTTTCTGCAGCTGCTGAGTTGAATTGATGTTGAATTCGTGCCCGGCCAGCTGATGAATTTCACTTTCCAGTCGCTTGAGGTCTTCGGTCAGCTCTGCGGAGAATTGCTCGAGATAAGGAATGTCGAGCGCTACACCCGCCTGCTCCATTTTCGCCAGCACCGCCGACAGTGGCATCTCCATTTCCCACAGCAGATAGCGTTGATCGGCATCCAGACGCGGCACGTAATAGCGAGCCAGCTCGAGCGCGATCCGGGCATCGTCTGCGGCGTAAGGAGCGGCCTTGGCGACCGGCACCGCCGTCATTGAGATCTGCTTGCGCCCGACTCCGATCAACTCTGCAATCCGAACCATTGAATAATTGAGTATGCGTTCGGACTGATCTTTTAAGCCGTGCTTATCATCCGGATTAGCAATATAGCTAGCCAGCATCGGATCGAAGGCGAGCGGTCCGAATTTAATGCCGAGCAGAGACAAAACATTCATCTCGAACTTGGCATTCTGGGCAATCTTTCCAATCTTTGCCGATTGCAGAATATCCTTCAGCTCAAAGGAGACCAATTCCGGAGCCAACTGCTGTTCATCTTGATGGCGCACCGGAATATAGGCAGTCTTGACCGGTCCCTGGTTGATACTGAAGTCGAGCCGCCCGTTCTCGCTCAAGCACGCGCTATCACTCCACGCTAACGCATAACCTACTACCTCGCAGTCAAGACAATCCAGACCGGTGGTTTCAAGATCGACCGACAGAATAGCCTGCTTAGCCAACTCCCGCTTCAGCTCGCTCAATTGATCGGTTGTTCGAACTACTAGCGGTTCTGGCGCGCTGGTTGCCACAACCGTCAAAAGCGGAAGTGACAGCTGCCCAGTGGTCACCGCGACGATCGGCTCAGCTTCAGCCACTGCCACTATCCCGGCGGCCTTGTTGAGTCCGGGAACCGAGCGCCTGACGTTGACAGGAGTAAGCAGCTGCTCGTCGATTGCCGGGGCCACACCACCATTGAACGGCGCGAGTGCGTTGGGCAGTCTTTTGAGAATGCTGTTGAACTCCATTGTGCGAAAGAAGTCGCAGGCCTTGGTGGTGTCAGGCATCGCCAGCCGGCAATGCTCGAAATCGAAGGAGAACGGCACGTCCAACAAAATAGTGGCAAGCCGCTGGCTCTGGAAAGCGATCTCCTTGCCTTCGGTGAGCTTTTGTCTGACGGAGTTCGATTTAATCTTGTCGAGATTTTCATAGACCAGCTCGAGCGTCTTGTACTCCGCAAGAAGCGAAACAGCCGTTTTCGGACCAATCCCTTTCACGCCCGGAATATTGTCCGAATTGTCGCCGCACAACGCCTTGTAATCTATTATCTGCTCGGGCCAGACGCCGAGCTTCTCGAATACCTGCTTCCGTCCAAACATGCTCAGCCCGTCGCGACCAGGCATCAATACTTGAATTGAGTCATCCAATAGCTGAAACGCATCTTGATCGCCAGTCAAGATGATTACTTTGTATCCCAGCTCGCCAGCCTTTTTTGCAACGGTGCCGATTATGTCATCAGCTTCATAGCCGGCAAGCTCGTAGACCGGTATGGAGAGAGCCTCCACACCTTCCTTGATCAAGGGCCACTGCACCGAAAGGTCATCCGGCATCTCGGCACGATTGGCCTTGTATTGGTCATACTCCTTGTGTCTGAACGTGGGCGCCGCCAGATCGAAGCAGACAGCCAGCATCTCCGGCTTTTGACGTTCGAGCAGATCAAACAGAGCCTTGAAGAATCCGAATACCGCCCAACTGGGGGTGCCATCCGATCGGCGCATGCCGGCAGTGAAGAGCGCATAAAATGAACGAAACGCCAACGCACTGCCATCTACAAGCACCAGAGTCTTGTCTTCGCCCATTTTACTTTCCCCTGAGTATCGATGCCAACTCTATCAGTGGAGCACTACCGTGCGCCTTGAGCATCGGGATTGGCAGCATAGCTCCGGCTGCGGAACGGACCATAATCCTGTCCAACCGCCTCGTTGAGCACGCGCCCTTCGCACAAAGAAGGCATCTGAATTCCAAGTATGGCAGCAATTGTAGGTGCAATATCAGCAGGGCTGCTGTCGGCACCGAATCGACCGCCATGAATGCCGCCGCCGTACATGATCAACGGCACCTGCGAATCATAGCCATATGGACTGCCGTGACTGGTACCGCTCGATTCGCCGGTAAACATGAATCCGGGCTTGGTCAATATGTAAAGCTCGCCGGATCTGGCTCCGTAATAGTTTCTCCGCACCGCTTCCGCATTCGGTCCGCTCGGCAATTGATTCAAGAAGAATTGGACTGCCGTATAGACATCGCCGACACCAGGTACGGATCTGGCAATCTTAGCCGCAAGAGCTTCCACATCCGGCTGTCGGTACTTCTGTTTATCGATTGCATCGAGATTGAGATACAAGTTGGGCGGCTCGAACGCCTCGATCCAATCATCGGCGCCCAAGCGTGAATTCAAGGCGGAATTGACAATGTTCTTGAACGACTTGGGATCGATCCGCCCGGACTCCACACCCTTCTCTTTGAGCCATTCCGGAATCGCCAAACAGCCATGATCGGCCGTAAACACGATCATGCAACGATCGAGACCGACCTTTTGATCCAAATACTGAAAGAAGGTTGCAAGCGTTTGATCGAGCCGCAAAACTAAATCTTCCACTTCTTGGCTGTAAGGACCGAAGCTGTGTCCGAGATAATCGCCGGCTGAAAAGCTCACGCCCAGGAAGTCAGCGTCTTGATGATCTCCCAAGTTCTCCCGGTCGATCGCTTCACGAGCGAAATCGGCAACCAGTTGATTAGCCCAGGGCGTCATCTCGAAAGCATTGTAATAAGCTTCGCCGGCTGACGCGGCACCACCGGTGATGACATGTGGAAACTGCCGTCCGTCGCCCGGGATCGCCCGCTCATAAGGATAGTCGTCACGAGTGGAAGCATTGTACTGACTCTCAGGCAGGAATCGCTGCCACGGCTTGCCGAAGTAGCGATCCGGTAGATGCTGATCATTGAATGCTTTCGCCCATGATGGCAGGTCGTGACCATACTGGGTGGAACTGACAAAATTGCCAGTCTTGGTGTCGAACCAAAAGGCGTTGTTTGCCAGGCGCCCTGCTAAGAAGAGCGATGCGCGGTCTTTCAAAGACACAGCCAGCACTTTGCTCCGGCCATTGGTGGCAAGTTTCAACTCATCACCGATAGTGGTGCCAAGCAATGCGCGTGTGCTGCCGGCTGGGCCGTTGCCGCCAACCAGTTGCTGCGTCTCGTCGGTAACAGACTCGATAATCTTGCCCTTGCGGCGATCGAACCAGCTGTCTCCGATAATACCGGTGGCCCACGGATAAGCTCCGGTCGACACGATTGAATGTCCGCAAGCGGTCTCGGTGTTCGCCTGCTTGTATTTGCAGTTTACGAAATTTGCTCCATGCTCGAGCAGAAAACGAAAGCCACCCTGTCCGAACTTGTCCTGATAGCGTGACAAATAGTCATAGCTAAATTGATCTGCCATCAATACAACCACCAATTTCGGTTTGGAAGATGCTGCCGTCTGGGCGTCAGCCGCCAACAAACTGCCGGACAGTGCTGGTCCGAGCATTAATAAGGACCCTAAAAAGGCTGCAAAAATCGCACGTGCAGAAAATTGAGACGACAATGGCTCTCCTCCAGCTGCAAGATCCCCGGCGAATCGCAAAGACGGCACTCTTGAGCACCCGACAACCGGCCGGCAGCCGATTACCACTTCAGTTCGCGCCGTAATTTTATTACAAAGAAGATACTGACAATAAGCGCTTGCTGCCGGCAATAACATGCTGAGTTGGAAGCACTGACCGGATTAATGTAGATATTTATTGATAACAATATGAAGGTTGCGGCGAAACAGCCTCTGTGCCCTAAAATCAGAGGACCGATAGGCAAACGGAGAATATCCATGAGCGAACGCACAAAATTACTTAAGAAGGCGGTCCTGACAAGTGTCGGCGCCTCGACCAATGCTGAAAGAATCAAACAAGCGATCAATCAAGCAATGGACGATCTAGTCAAGGTCGGACAAGAGCTTTTAGAGGATCTCGAAGGAAAAGGTAAAGTTAAAACCGAGTCCGTCCAGAACTTCATCAAGAACCTGCAAGACGAAACTTCCAAACGCACCTCAGATCTGGAAAAATCAGTC
>CAZSNX010000355.1:0-5127 GCA_964607945.1 uncultured Candidatus Obscuribacterales bacterium | reverse complement strand
CGGAAGGCAACTTGCCTTCCATCTCCTTCCAGAGCTTATCTTCGCTGACGGTCGTGGCCGCAAACTCATTTTCGGCCAGCTGATATCCCCAGTCTCTGAAGGCGCCTTCAGTGAATTTCATGATGTTGCCTTTGTGCACCAGTGTGACAGACTTGCGTTTTTGCTCAATTGCATACTGAATCGCTCGACGAACGAGGCGTTGCGATCCGAACTGGGAAATCGGCTTAACGCCGATGCCTGAGTCCGGACGAATCGTCTTTCCGAAGCTCGCGATCAATTCAATCAATTTCTTCGCTTCAGCCGAATCAACTGGGTATTCAATGCCGGCGTAGACGTCTTCGGTATTCTCACGGAAGATCACGACGTCGAGCTTTTCTGGTGATACTACTGGTGATGGCACGCCGGCAAAGTATCGAACCGGTCGGACACAACAGTAGAGATCGAAGATCTGTCTGAGAGTTACATTCAAACTGCGGATGCCGCCACCGACCGGAGTTGTCAATGGACCTTTGATTGCTACGCCGAACTCCTTGATAGCTTCCAAAGAATCTTCCGGCAGCCAAGAGCCGAATTCATTGTTTGCCTTTTCGCCGGCAAACACCTCGAACCAGGCGATCGATCGCTTCGTGCCGTAAGCCTTTTCAACCGCTGCATCCAAAACCCGCTTGGAAGCCTTCCAGATGTCGGCACCGGTCCCATCTCCTTCGATGAATGGGATGATCGGTTTATCGGGACACTGCGGCTTTCCATTGACAAATTTTATTTTCTCTCCGGCCGGCACGCTAAGACCGTTGTACTTTTTGTCAATAACTTGTCCCATAACGCAAAAACCTCGCAAGATGAGTTGCCCGGACATTAACGATAACAGAGCAATCGGGCTTACCCGTGTATGATCAGCAAATACTAACGAATCGGCCCGTTGGCTGCCAATAATGAATTCTCAAGCGTTGATTCAGTCGAACTGCGGTCGGCAGTTGTCCGTCAGACCGGCAATCTTGTTGCCGGCAGGGCTGTGGTTGCTGATTTTCATGGTCTTGCCATTAGTAATCTTAGTGGTGTTCAGCCTCGGGCACCGCGATCCTTTTGGAAGAATTGTGCTCGGTATGAGCCTGGACAACTTCGCGCGATTTTTCTGTGGTCCCTATCTTTCTTCTCTCTGGCGCTCGGTCTACCTGGCTACTTCCACTACTTTGGTCTGCCTGCTTTTGGGATTTCCGTGCGCCCTATGGCTGGCGTTCAATGTTGCTAAATCCAAGCAGAACCTGCTGATGACATTGCTGGTGGCTCCAATGTGGACAGCATTCCTCCTGAGAATCTACGCTTGGATTACTATCCTTCGCCCTACCGGGCTGTTGTCTGGCGGGTTGAAAGCGCTCGGGATGGAGCATCCACCTGTCATTTTATATACGCAATGGGCCATTTTGATCGGTATGGTTTACAACTACCTGCCGTACATGATCTTGCCGCTCTATACCGCCCTTGAAAAGCTGGACAGGCGATTGCTGGAAGCCGCCGCTGATCTCGGGGCATCACCCTGGCGGGCTTTCTGCACTGTTACGCTTCCGCTCAGCCTGCGTGGTATCGTGGCTGGTATTATCATGGTTTTTGTGCCGAGCTTAGGCGATTACGTAACGCCCGATCTGATGGGTGGTGCCAAGTCGATGTTCATCGGTAACTTGATTCAAAATCAGTTCCTGACTGTTCGGGACTGGGCGTTCGGATCGGCTGTATCGACTATTTTGATTGTGATTGTGGCAGCTGCTATTTACGTCTATTTGAAATACGGAGATTCTCCGGAATTTGAGAGATAGCGCAGTTATGGTCTCACTTTTCTGAGCACAGCCAAGAGCCTGTCGTAATCATCGCGAAAGAGATGGGAAAGCGCTTGACCGGCCTCCACCAGAAACTCATATTGATTGCCTCTCGCTTCACTGGACTTTCGAATCGTAGCGGCAATTAGCTCATCGGCCGGAACTGTAGAAACTGCTGAAATCAACCGCAGAAAGTCGAGATTTACCGTAGCGGCGCAGATCTGCTCGGCAGCCAGCGGGTAGACAAAATCGTGTACTTGCGCGGGATGCGGCGGCAGGTGCGGGAAATAATGTCCATTTTCGAAAAATCCGATCGTGCAAGCATGTATCTCCGTTCTGAGCAAGGCGAATATATGCGGTTGCTCGATCTTCAACTGTTCGCGCGTAAGTCCCAGCGCCGACGGCTTATGAATAGAGTCTTGCGGACCGGTTACTACGTCATAGACGACCGAAATAATATCCAGCCTGTGCTCGGTCGACTCAGCCCGGACGAAGCTGCCAAAAGTAGGCTTAATAGTTTCAGGCAGGCCATCCAAGCCTTCGAGTTGTCTGGCTTCGGCTACAAGACCGGTGATAGACGAGGACATCACCTCGGCGATCGCCTGGGTCGACTTTTCATTCTGGGTCTTTCTTGCTGGCACGTTTAGGTCTTGGTTGCAAATGGTCGAATGCATACATTGAACCACTTTTCAGAACTCCGCTGCCCATTTCAGTGGCGAAGTGCACCGGTGGTTGAACTAAACTGGAGGAAGAAGCGATCAGCCTGCCCACTGGAGTGCAATTAGCTATGTTCAGCAATCGCCGCAGCGCCGGAGAACAACTTGCCACGCGCGTTTTGGCGGTGCTTGAAGACAGTGCTTTCACCGCTAAAGATGCGGTCGTTGTTGGCTTGCCTAGAGGCGGTGTGCCGATCGCCGCTGAAATAGCTCGGCTATTGCGCTGCCCGATCGACATACTTGTTTCGAAAAAGATGAGGGCGCCTGACAACCCGGAGCTGGCCATCGGGGCAGTTACATCCAGCGGTGTGGTCGTCCTTGACGAGCGAGTGGCAGGTTACCGAGGTCTTAGAAGATCGTATGAAGAGGCCCAACGCATCCAGAAAGATCTGCTGGTGCGAGAAACCAAAGAGCTGGAAAGGTACTGGATCGAGCAAGCTGATATGCGGATTCGTCCGGACTGGCAGGGCAAATTAATCATATTGGCCGACGATGGTATCGCGACCGGAATGACAGCCAGAGCCGCGATCGAAACGGTAAGAAAACGCCAAGCTGCCGAGATATGGCTCGCTACACCGGTTTCGCCATATGACACATATCTGCATCTGCAGTCACAATGCGATCTCTTTGTCGCGCTGCTGACGCCCAATGATTTTTCCGCAGTCGGATACTTTTACGAAGATTTCCATCAAGTAGACGACAAAGAGGTGGTGGCTTGCTTGCGCACGGCGCCGAAAGTAGGCAGCTGATATCCGAAAGACTAGAACTAATCAGTTGGCGGTGTAACTTTATTGGGTTCGTAGTTAGTTGAGTCGTCGGGGGCAGGATTGCTGCCGTCCGACACATGACTGACCGATAAGCTGATTGTAGTTTTGCCAGCCTCTCCCGAAACCATGATGTTCGCTTCCAGGTCGGCCTGGCTTGCAGACAGATTTATTAGATTGCCTGACGTCTGCTGACTGTCCAGTTTCCAGCCGGAGGTCTTCAATTCGTCGATGTAATAACGGCTGACTTTCTCGACTGAATCTTTCGAAGCCAACATTAGAAATTTGGATTTCTCACTGTCCGAAGCACCGTCAGCAGATACCGAGCCGGTATTGGTGGAATTAGTATAAAGAGGCAGTGGAAATCCTTTCGGGATTGAACCGGCACCTTCCGAGAAAGTATGTGTCATACCGCCGGACTTGAATGAAACCTCGCCAGTGTCGGTGCTGCAAGCCGTGCAAAGAACAGTTGCCAGGGCAAGAGTCACTGCGGAATTGAAAATGGTGTGGAACCTGGACATAGTTTGAGTTTTCCCATTCAAAGTTAAGGGGTACGAACTAGAGCGAGCATTTTACGGTTAAGGATGGCAATATTGTATTGTGAAGCTGACATTATGGTATGGACTTCGTGCGGCACCCTCCCATTCCTTTGCTAATTCTTTCTACAATGCTCGCATTAGGCAGTCTCGAACCGGCCTATTGCGAAGGGTTGAGTTTGCAATTGGGCGGTTCGGTTGACAACCACAGTCGGCAATGGGGACCATTGCAATTTCTTGGTCCCGATACTCTGGCTGACATCGCCTCTTCGGTAGCTCCATCAGTCGTTCATGTCGAGGTCATGCTGGACAGCGGTTCTGCCAGACCGATCATGAAGGGCAAGAGACGCGTGTATCCCGAAGGGCGGGAGGGCAACAACTCCACGCGTGGCACAGGTTCCGGAGTGATCTTGAAGCCGGACGGCATTATCTTGACTAGCAATCATGTGGTCGAGGGAGCTTATCGAATCAATGTCACTTTACAAGGTGGTCGCACTTATCCGGCCGAAATTGTCGGCGAGGACAAATTCTCAGATCTAGCTGTATTGAAAATAGAGGCAAAAGACTTACGCACTGTCTCCTTTGGAGCGACGGAGAAAATTCGTCCCGGAGATTGGGTTTTGGCAGTTGGAAGTCCTTTGGGTTTGGATCATTCCGTTACGCTCGGCATCGTGAGCGCTTTGAATCGCGAAGCAAAAGGATTGAATACCTTCGGTGCACGTTCCGGAGCAGTGCGATTTATTCAGACTGACGCGGCAATTAATCCCGGCAATTCCGGTGGTCCGCTCGTAAATCTGAAGGGTGAAGTAATCGGAATAAACACCTTTATCCACGGCAATGCTCAAAATATCGGATTTGCCATTCCTTGCGATCTCGCCTCAGATGTTGCGGAGCGGCTGATCAAGTTTCGTACTATTGCGCATCCGTTTATTGGAATTGTAATGGCTGATTTAACCGAAGGATTGCTTCAATCCGAGGGGCTGCCAGCCGGTTCGAAGGGTGTTCTGGTGCGCTCGGTAATGCCGCGCAGTCCCGCTTTCAGAGCCGGTGTCTTTCCGGGAGACTTGATTCTTGAAGCTGATGAACGGTCGGTTACACGCTCGGACGATGTAAGCGATGCTGTGCGCGCTCACAGTGTAGGTGAATCGGTTCATCTAAAAATTCTGCACGAAGGCAAAGACAAAACCATTAAAGTGCAAGTCGAGCAACTTCCTGATGATGCGACCCAATGAGTGTTCAAAGACAGTCATCATTCAGTAGTGAGTTTAGTTCGAGCCACTATTGCAGATTAGACCTGGGA
>CAZSNX010000354.1:330-5162 GCA_964607945.1 uncultured Candidatus Obscuribacterales bacterium | reverse complement strand
TAAGACAGGTACCGCCGAAAGTAATCCGGAAAACGGTACACAACCCCCACAAGCCGAGGAATCAAGTCAATGGGAGATACGAGACTAAAAGATAAGCCGGACGAAAAGAAGACGCAGGGGCAAGAAGATCCCAGCGCCGGTCTTCGCGACAACGCTTATCAGGCTATGAAAGGCGCCGGCAGCGACAGGACCGGCAACCAGACATCGGCCAAACCCAAATTTGATAATCCTTTCGACCATATCGCCTTAGCCGGAGCTGCTCTTCGTGAGATAGACAGTTTGAAAGACCTTCCCCCAAAAGATAAGGTCCAGGTTGCCGACAACAAAGGAGCCGTACGGGAAGTAACCGTCGAGCAGCGTCGAGCCGAACTGATAAAGGCTGCTGAGCAGCAATTCACAGCAGGCATCAATGCGGCCGATCGCATAGATCAGAACAAAGTCTCGCTGACCGTTATTACTCTCAAAGAAAAGATCGCCAAGGAAACGGACCCCGCTGAGAAAAAGAAGCTAGAAGAGTACGCCTACGTTGTCGACTCGATGAAGCACGCGCCGGGTGTCACCCGCTTTGCATACGCCAGCTTCCTGGCCGACGAAGGCGACTTCGTAAAGGCCAAGAAGTTACTGGATGAAGTCAAGAAAGTAGACGGCGAAGGCAAGCTTGACCCTACTTTCGTGAAGCTTTCCGAAAAAGTCGAAAACGAGCTCAAAGCCAGAGAAAATATGATTACCGAAGGCAACAACCCGCTTGTTGCCTTGAATTCCGCTATTGAGAAGCGCAATGCTGGTGACGCAGCCGGTGCCGAAGCTGAGTACAAGAAAGCAATCGAGCTCGCAGGAAAAATTGATCCCAAGGTAGTCGAGCAAAATCTGAAAACGATCGAACAATTGAAGGCGGCCAATCCAAATAATGCTGATGCGCTGAAAGAGTTGGAGCAACAAAAGCAGGCGTGGACAGCAATTGCCAACTCCGGATCGATTGCAGCTGTAAATTACGCCGACTTTCTGGTAGAAAAGGCTCGCTATAAAGAAGCAAAAGAGCTTCTAGTCAGCGTTGGACATAACAATCCGGAACTCGTCAAAGGCGACAAGCAGTTTGCCGAGTTGTTGCAGAAAGCACGCGACGAAGGCAAAAAGCCGGAACCGTTCGATAATCCATTCGTGCACCTGAGCAATGTGCAAGAGTTGGCGAAAAAGGAAGACATGCAAGGCGTCAAGCGAGAGCTCGAAGCGGCCGTAAAAGCTGCCGAGAAAATTGACCGCAAGATGATGCAAGACAACAAAAAGGTCGTAGAAGAGCAGCTCAAGGAAGAAAGAGATCCGGAAAGGCGCAAGGCTTTGGAGCAACTGCGTGACACTTACGATCAGATGGATCACGCATTAGCCTTTACCAGAACTTGCCTAGCTCGCTTCGAACTGGCTAACAAGAACTACAGCCGGGCTCAGCAATTGCTTGGTCAAGTTGAGTCGCAAGACTGGTCTTTTACTCGCAAGCCGGAAATCAAGTTCGACGAACTGAAGGAAGGATCTAAAGAACCGTCGACCTGGTCGAAAATCTGGTCCGGTACTAAGGCTGTTCTGAAGGAGCTGGTCTGCGACGGTGTGGCTATTCTCGCCGGAGCCGGTGCCGTTCTGTTGACCGGCTGGTCCGGACCGGCAGCTCTAGTCGCTGGTGGTTGTGCCGGTGCGGCAGCCTATACAGGCATGAAGACACTGGTGTTTGGCGATAAATTCTCATGGGACATGCCGCTATGGGGAGCTGTCGACGGTGTCACCGGCGGGACGGCAGCACTTGCGCGCACAGCTCTGTGCCGTGTCGGCGGACAGATAGTGACGAAAGAAGTCGCTGCCAATATGGCAACCAAAACCGGCGTCGACCTGGCAAAGATAACTGCCAAGGAAGGCACCATGGCTTATGGAAAAGCCGTAGAGCAACTCGGAAAAGAAGGTCTCAAGCAGCTGGCGAAGAAAGAAAATCTTTCGCTCTGGACACGCATGACCAGCCACGTCCCGCTCACCGGCGCATTCCTTGGCAATGCCGAATACAGAGCCGGTGTCAATGCATTGCGAGGAGTTACCGCACGCAATGTAGCAGCCAACGCCTTTGTTGACGGCGGTACCGCTCTTGCAGGATCGATGGTCTATCGCGGAGTTCATGATGGAGTGGACTACAAGAACGGTAAGTAT
This sequence comes from uncultured Candidatus Obscuribacterales bacterium, assembly GCA_964607945.1. Taxonomy (GTDB): domain Bacteria; phylum Cyanobacteriota; class Vampirovibrionia; order Obscuribacterales; family Obscuribacteraceae; genus JAGVKB01. The sequence continues at coordinate 2,978 of CAZSNX010000354.1, read as the reverse complement.
CAAAACTTCGGTGATTTTGCCTCAAACTACAGCAAGCACGTACTCTTCGATACAACCAAGGGTGCCGGTGTCGGTGCATTTTCCACCAGCTTCGGTTATGGCTCGCTGACGTCGTTAGGATTGAATGGTGGGCGTGAATACCTTACCGGCAGCAACAAGAACTTCAGCGAATGGGCTGGAAAGACCGCCTTCGGCACCATGAACGACATGATACTCGGCACGCCTTCGACGTTCTTGCTTCACGGCAGGCTAGGCGGAGCGCTCGAACGCTTCCCCGGAACCAACTTCATGAGTTCGCTTCAAGGCAGCTATATAGCTGGAACACCGCAGTTCTATGAAGCTTGGCAAGCCAAAGTACAAGCAGATGAGATTGAAAAGGGCTTGGCAGAGATGCAAAAGCAACCTGAAACAGCTGACGAATTGCAAAGAAGATACTTCAGCCTACCCGGTACGGACGAATATCCGACCGCTCCTCCGAAGGAAGACGAAAAAAAGTAAGACCGGCATCGCAACCAAGCATGGCTGTAGTACCTTAGTTTTTCGTTAGACAGATTGACCAACAGTCTCGATTTAGAAACAGCCTATTTACGTCCAGAGCACGTATAGGCGTAGCTTGAGCATCTTAACTGTACCGAAATTCGCTTGGCAACAATAGCCTATACTTGTGTACATGACTGAATTGTCAGTAGTCATTCCGGCTTATAACGAGGAGCGCCGCTTACCAACGACGCTCGACTCTGTTTATCAGTATCTCTGCGGTATAGGGAAAGAATTCGAGATAGTGGTTGTAGATGACGGAAGTCTCGACAACACAGCAGCGATGGTTGAAAGCTACGCAGCAACCAGACCCGAGATCAGATTGTTGTCATACAGCCCGAACAAGGGCAAAGGTCATGCAGTCCGAGTCGGAATGCTGGCCGCGCGAGGAGACCTCGTGTTGTTCGACGACGCGGACGGCAGTTCGCCAATTCATGAAGAGCAACTGCTCAACCAAGCCATTACCGGTGGTAGCGATCTGGCAATTGCTTCACGGGCCAAACCTGATGACAACAGAACTGTTAAAGCGCTTCCTTATCGCAAATACATCGGCAACGCTTTTAATATGATCGTTCAATGCCTCTTGCTGCCAGGACTGTACGATACACAGTGCGGATTCAAGATGTTCAAACGAGAAGTCGCCCACGATCTTTTTTCGGTGGCACATCTTAACGGTTTTGCCTTTGACGTTGAAGTGCTCTTCATAGCCAGACTTCGTGGTTACAAGGTTTCCGAGGTTCCGATTAACTGGTCAAATGTCGAAGGCTCCAAGGTCAATGTCTTGCTTGATTCTCCCAAGATGCTGCTGGAAGTCCTCTGGATAGCTGCCGGCGCATGGTTTGGTCGCTACAAGCAATTGAAAGCTGCGTTTAGCAACACAACCTCATCCATGAGACAATCACAGCAGAGACTCGACGCTGGGCACACGCAGACTTCACAATCCGGCTCCAATTCCGACAGGGACTAGTCAGGCTCAAGCAGGTGGTTAAACCACGCCTCTATCCACTACCAGATTTCGGAGACATCATCTTTCTCCTGGTAGTCAATCTATTGGTCTTCGCGCTTCCGCATTTCATGCTCGGCGACGGCTCGACTGGCTGGCACCTGGTTACGGGGAAGTTCATCCTGGAGTCGCACCATATTCCAAATCAGGACTTAATGTCCTACACATTTCCTGGTGCTCCCTGGGTAGCTTATGAATGGTTGTTCGATCTATTGGCAGCCATTACCGAGAAATTTGCAGGACTCAACGGACTAGTTGTCGCCTGCAGCTCAATCATCGCGCTGGTTATGCTACTTGTATATGAACGTTGTCGTCGGGCCGGAGCAAATTTTCCGCTGGCTGCCTTCCTTGTTATTGTTGGCTCGCTTGCCTCATCTGTCCACTGGTTGGCACGTCCTCACATATTCACAATACTGGGAGTCTTTATCTTCGCTGCAACGCTTGAATCTTTTCAGCGGGACAAAATAGGTAAATTGAAGATGCTGGGACTCTTAAGCGTCTGCATGGCGTTTTGGGTTAATTTGCATCCTGGCTTTATGCTTGGATTTGCCCTGACTATCATTTATCTTGCCAGCGCATTGGCAACCAGCATATTTATTGACCGTGATACCGGAGGTGGTGACGCATTTACAAAGGCAAAATGGTTCGGTGCCGCTGTTTGCTCAATGTTAGCGGCCAGCATGATCAATCCCTACGGTCCGCAACTGTACGCTTATATCGGACACTACTTGCAAAACAGCGAAGTCCTTCACGCGACAAATGAGTTCGCATCACCCGTTTTTCATGGTCAGATCCAGCAATCGTGTTTGGAGATTATCTTTCTGCTAGTTGTTGTCGGGTTAGCGATGACAAAACGGAGGCCTTCATTTCCCCAGCTGCTATCATGCCTGGCATTCGGACACCTGGCACTGTCAGGCATTCGCAACGCACCGGTATTTGTTGTTGTTGCATTACCTTTCATCGCCGATTTATTCAGTCAAGTGAGACTACCGTTTTCAAACAGCGCAACGGAACCAACTCCGGTCAGCTGGCTCGCGGCACTCGGCTCTAGATTTCAAAAGTTCTGCGAAGGTTTCGACCAGAATGAAGAGTCCTGCCAGATGCATAT
>CAZSNX010000354.1:0-320 GCA_964607945.1 uncultured Candidatus Obscuribacterales bacterium | reverse complement strand
ACTTCCAGTGGTTGCTGTGATTGTACTTATGATTGCTGCTGCCAATTCCGGCTCTTTGTTCGGCGAAAAGATCCTAAATTGCGCCCCCAGCGCTCGCACTATGCCAACCACGACGCTGGATTACATTCGCGAACACAAGCTGGAGCCAAAGCAAGGTTTCAACTATGACAACTGGGGCGGCTACATTCGCTATCGTCTTGGAATTCCGGTTTTCATTGACGACCGACTGGATTTTTACGGCAAGAAGTTCTATTTCGACTACGGCGCAATCGTACAACTGGAGCCGGGCTGGCAAAAGCTGTTGGACAAGTACAAAATCG
>CAZSNX010000353.1:3679-5174 GCA_964607945.1 uncultured Candidatus Obscuribacterales bacterium | reverse complement strand
CGCTGCGACCATCCGGGTATTTTGTATAGGTCGTGCCGTCGAGCTCTCTAATCTCTTTCTTGCCGTCTGCAGACTTAGTCTCGATGCTGCCATTGGGGTGAATCGCAACTGCCGTACCATCGTTGCCAGTGTGCACTATGGTGCCGTCCTTCTTAACTGTTATGGCGGTGAAATCACGCATGACTGTCGTCGTGTCACCGTTAGGTTTTACAACGATTGCCTCTACCTTCTCGCTGATTTTCTCAGGGAAGACGGTGATCCGCGTTCCATCCAGTTTCTCGCGAATTTCGGTTCCGTCATCCTTGTGCCAAATCTTTGTGCCGTCTTCTCTGATTCTTTCCGGCTTTGTGATCACCCTGTCGTGGTTTGGGCTTTCGACAATCTCTGTTCCATCGGGCTTTTGTGTGATTTTTGTATGATCAGGTCTGATTACGACTCTCGTGCCATCACCAGGCTTGGTTATGATCTGTGTTCCGTCTCCTTTGATGGTAGTGCGGGTTCCGTCTGGATCGGTCTTAATGGCGTCGCCCTCCTTGGGCACAATCACTACGGAGCCGTTCTTGTAGCGAGTCTCGGTTGAGCCGTTGGGATATTCAGTTACTTTTGTAACCCCAAAAATATGGTTGTATTCCGGTGGAAACTCGGTGATTTTTGTGCCAGCTTTCTCGGTAATCTTTAGGCCATCAGGTTTGTATGTGGTGACCGATCCGTCGCGTCGCTCGACTATTACAGTAGCGATTGGACCATCATGTCTTTCAGTAACCTTTTGAACGTTGGGATCTTTCGCTTCCCTTTCGGCAATTTGATGTTGCCTTGCTTCTCGTTTGTCAGTCATGTCGGAGAGGGCCTTTTGAACTGCATCGGCTATGCCGCCACCGATTATGCTTACATCTTGCTTGTGGGGCTTGGAATCGGGACCCGTGAGCGATTCGGTGATTTGCTTTATGAAGTCCTTCAGCGGATCATTCGATAGCTGTTTCAGCAATTCCTGCGCGGATGGCAATATTGCCGGGAGTTCTGATAACGCGCTGGACTTCTGCAAGATCCTGTTCGACTGGGCGTTTACCAGTAGATCTCCGAGCAGCGGTGGGCGTTCTGCTATTTTGCTTGCCAAGCTCAGATTCTCGAAGTTTTCGCTATGTCCCATGACTTTTTACTCCAAAGTGCGCTGGTGTAGCGCCGCCTATTTCCATTGCTGCGACTTTACAGGCGAGATGTATCCAAGTTGTTTACGGCAAGCCATGTGTCGAATCCTTTGACACCCACCGAGCCAAGGGCAGTGGAGCGCTGAATTGAGTGGAGTCAGCTGTAGTGTTTTGACTGTCGAGGTCGACTCTTTGCAGCGTGGCTGTTCGCTCGGTATTGAGTGCGCAATTGGGTAAGAGTTACTCAGGTGTCCTTTGCTGCGCAAAGGTGCCGATGGACGAGCGGAGTATTTACTGAGTCTTGCGTATCAAGTATTGGTTGGTTTGGGGTTAGGGGTCTTCGTGGGACT
>CAZSNX010000353.1:0-3669 GCA_964607945.1 uncultured Candidatus Obscuribacterales bacterium | reverse complement strand
GATGGCGGCTCCGCTCGGGCTCGTGGCAAGCATTTATATCCGGCTCCTTCAGATGTCGATTTTGCCTTATGCCGTGGTTTCCGTTGTCGGCGGTTTGGGCGCAATGGTTCCGTCCGAGGCTGGCAGACTCGCGCGGTGTGTAGGTGGAATCTTGATTGTGCTATGGCTAACTGTTTTGGCCGCTGCAGCTGTGGCTCCGCTGGCATTTCCGGCTTGGCCGTCGTCGTCCTTCTTCAGCCCGACTATGGTTGAAGACCAACAAAAGATAGACCTCATAGGATTGTACGTTCCTGAGAATCCAATTGCGGCACTGGCTGACAATATAGTGCCGGCATCAATCTTGTTCAGCTTGTTTTTCGGTGCAGCTTTGATGATGACCACGGATAAACAACACGTACTGGCACCACTTGAAGTAATATCAGCTGCTTTGACCAAAATTGTAATGTCTGTTATGCGATTTATGCCGATTGGGGTGTTCGCTATTGCTGCAAGTACTGCCGGTACATTGTCTATCGAGGAGTGTGAGCAACTAGAGGTGTACATCGCAATAAATGTGGTGCTCTGCACGGTCTTGGCATTAGTGGTTCTTCCTTACATGGTTTCACAATGGAGCGGTCTGAGCTTCCGAAGCTTGATGCGTGCGGCACGAGAAGCTTTGGTGCTTGCATTTGCAACTTGCAATGTGTTTGTAACGCTGCCTCTTTTGATTGAGAAGGTAAAGTCGCTCGCTGTAACCGAGGCTAATGCACCGGGCCTCACCGATTTTTCGGAAGGCAGCGCCACGGCTGAACTTATCTTGCCGATCGCTTTTAACCTTCCGATGGCCGGGGAGCTGTTGGCGCTTTACTTCGTTCCGTTCGCCGCCTGGGCATCCGGATTTCCGATCTCGTATTCTCATTTCCCAGCCATGCTTATGTCTGGCTTTATAAGTTCGTTCGGGGATCTCAATTCAACTATTCCGTTTCTCCTGAATTTGATGCATGTGCCCACGGATACATATCAGTTATTCGTAATGACTGCGCCGATTAGTGCCCATTTTCTAGCTCTGCTGTCGGCGATGTACCTTTTGTCTTTGGCAGTGTTGTCCGTATATGCATTGAACGGCAGACTCAAATGGAGCTGGAGTGCTGCACTGCGATCGGCTGCAGTAGCCATTGTCTCCGTTGGAGTTTCATTGGCTGCTGTCTTGGCGATGTTCACTTTTGTGCTTCCTGGACACTATACAAAGAAGGAAGTTCTCACGCAGCGTGCCTTGCTTTGGGGAAACGGAGATATCGCAATCTTGCAGTGTAAACCTGACGTATTGCCTGTTCCGCAGGCTGGCAACCGGCTTAAGGAGCTAAAGAAGCGTGGCTACCTGAGAGTTGCTTGTTTCACTGAAAATAGTGTTCCAATGGTCTTTCGGAATTCCAATAATGAGTTGGTGGGTTTTGATGTGGAACTGGTACACCTTCTTGCTAAGGATATCGGCGCTCGTCTTGAACTATACCGAATCGAACGTAAGGACCTCTGGAGTGAAATAGCATCTGGACGTTGCGATCTCGTGATTCCGGGCATCCCAGTGGCACCGGACAAGGCTGCAGAAGCGTTGCTTTCGGCACCGTACGTGAATGGGACGCTTGCGTTCTTCGTCAAGGATTATCGTCGTGATGATTTCGCCTCGTGGGAGTCCATTCGAGCTGCCGGTCCGATTAAGGTCGGCATCGGTCCTACTCCCTACTACCAGACGGAAGTGGTAAAGAGGGCTCCGGATGTCCAAATCATTCAGCTAAAGTCATTCGAAGACGTGTTCAAACCGGAGAATAGTTTTTTAGATGCCAGTTTGACGGCAGCCGAAACTGGCTCTGCTTGGAGCGTACTCTATCCTGAGTACTGTGTGGCAGTTCCACGGCCGGATCCGATCAAAGTTCCTGTTTCTTTCGGATTGAGACCAGGTGATACTGAATTTAGAGACTTTCTTACCATGTGGGTCGACTTGAAGCAGAAGAATGGTGACATGAGTACTGCTTTCGATTATTGGTTTCTCGGCAAATCAGAGCAAGCAAAGCAGAAACGTTGGAGCATTATCAAGGATGTCCTTCACTGGGTGAAGTAGGCTGACAGAGAGATTAGAGGCCTGGAGCGACTACAATTTTTCCCTTATTAATCGCATCCAATAGAGACTCAAAGTCTCGCTGATTCTGTCTTGCATAGCTGAGCGCGAACTTCGTGAGCGCTTCATCAAAGGTTTCACCCTTTCCAAGATATCCGTGAATTACAACTGGGTCTCCGGTACGGGCATGACCACGAGCTAGTACGTGAGCACAGACTTCAGCATACTGCTCGAGAGTAGTTGCATCGAGCTCATCGACAGGAACAGACGCTTTCACATCCATCAGCTGGCGGACGTAGAAATTTCTGACTGGTCCGGCGGTCCAACCCAAGAACATATCGGATGCTGCCTGCAAAATACGCTGCCCGTTTACTATGCGTGCACCGGAATGCTCAAACTGACTCTTGCCTATATAACCTTCCAGAACCGAAGGAGTTGCTTCTTTCACCTGTAAAAAGATATTGTCATCATCTCCACCTTCGCCTTGCAGTAATACAATGCACGCTAGCGTTCCCACGCTGCCTACGCCAACAACCTTCATCGCCACATCGAGAAATCGAAATCGCTGAAATAGTCGCTGTCGTGATGGCCACAGCGTGGTAGCGTATTTCTGAAGAACTTCCTTGGCTGCTTCTGCAGTTGCATTCTCTGGATGAACTATCAAAGGCGGGTTATCTCGTATTCTGCGCTGTCCGTTGACGACTTCGGTGAGCTTCGCAACCGCACCGGCATGACTTTTCTTTTCTTTGAGCTTACTGAGATTGGCGAGCGCTTCTTTCCTGCGTCCGGGTTTCTTCACATAAGAAACCATATGGTCAAAATCGATACGGTCGTACCAAATATCGAGAGTCTTCATTTGAGAAAATTCTTCCATCTTTAGCCGATACGTTCTGGTGATCGCTCGAACGCATCTAGAGGCTACGGTTTCTGTGAAGCCGTTATGCTCGGCCGCAACCACAAAACTAGCAGCCAATCGTTTGAGATCCCATTCAAATGGTCCAGGAAGAGTTTCGTCGAAGTCATTGAGATCGAAGATTATGTTGCGTTCTGGCGTGGCAAAAATTCCAAAATTCAGCAAGTGACAGTCACCGCACAGCTGAGCAAATGCTTTTGTGCGTGGACCCGGTGCCAGATCACTGGCCATGATGAGTGCAGCACCCCTAAAAAAGGCAAATGGAGACTGCATCATCCTTCCATAACGGAGTGGAATCAAATATGGAATTCTAGACTGATCTTGTGCTGCTAATAAGGAAAGTGGATCCGGGCGCTCCATACTTGGTTTCCATAAGCCATGGTCGGTGCGGTGACATTCTTCGCGCATCTTCTTGCCTTCGGCCAGGCGGTCTTTAAATGAAGGTTGGCGGTTGAGAAAGTAGTCATAGTCTTTCAAGAGCGTAACAATCGATTCTTGCTCTGGATTAGGTGCATCCAGACTTCCGTCTGAAGAGGGTGCTTGAAGGTCAGCTTCGGTGATCGTTCGCTTTGACATTAGTTGACCCCCGGAGTGCAGTAATTCTATTTCTCCCCGTCTTCAGCGACTCAGACGGAAAGAACTTAAGAACCCTTGCTAGCACACG
>CAZSNX010000352.1:0-5190 GCA_964607945.1 uncultured Candidatus Obscuribacterales bacterium | reverse complement strand
GAAGAGAAATTACTCGGATGGGAGAATCCCGCTTGAGATACAAGAGCGAGATTGTCGGCGATTAATACCTTCTTGAATAAGCCCATCAAGATGAGCTGCATCCCTTCATCGAGATATTGCCATTTAAACTTTGCTGGAATATCCAACTGCGGAATGAAGTCTTGATAGCGCTTAATCGGACCGGCGATCTGGGTCGGAAAGAACGAAGCAAACAAAGCGAAGTCGAGAAATTTCTTGACCAGCGGCTTGCCGCGATAGACTTCGACTGCATAATGAATGAATTCGAAAACGAAAAATGAAATGCCCAACGGCAAAATGATATGAAGGTGCGGCTCACGAAACTGGACGCCGAACAAGTTGAGGGTGTCTTTGACAGTAATAAGCGAGAAAGTGGCGTACTTGAAAATAGCCAGCGTAATCAAGTTGGCCGCCACTACAACCCCGAGCCACACCTTCTTGGCCTTTTCCTCGGTTGCCTTGGCGATTAACGGCACCAGCAAGAAATTACCGAGCGTCAAGCCGAAGATGAGCAAACCATAAATCGGCCGCCAGGACATGTAAAACACATAGCTAGCCACCAATAGCAGTGGCACTCGAAAGCGGTGTGGAGTGATCCAAAACAGCAGGAAAACTGTCGGAAGAAATACCAGGTACTGAAGACTGTTAAAAAGCAATCTCTCGTCTCCTTATTGATCGGCTCCGCCTCGGCTATGCGATCTCGATCGCAACCTGACGATTACTTACTGCCATATTCTCCTTGAAACCCTAGAAAAGCTCATTAGAGGCGGCAAATCAAAGCTTTCAAACAGACGGCGAAACCATGATAATGTCTAGATTTCAAGAATGTCCAGGCTAACACGGTTGTCTTAATCTAAAGGTTTTCATATAAACATCCGGTCAGGCTGCTCAAAAGCTGCGCGCAGATTGGCAATCCGCTACCTGACATCTACCACTCCAATCCTCGCGCCGATTTGGTTGCCAAGAGCCGCTGTTTCGACAAACTCCTCTTGCTGCCGCCCACATCAATCAAACTCAAAACAAGCGCCAATTTAAGCTTATTCTGGCTCTCTCGGATCTGAAGCTTGCCGGCTGAAGCCTTCTGGAATCAACTGGTATCCGCCGCCATAGACTGTTTTTATGTACTTGCGGTCAGAGGTCTCCAGGCGGGTTCTCAAGTGGCGAATATGAACGCGAATAGTGTCTACATCATCATCCGGAGAATACCCCCAGACCTCTTCCAACAGCTTGCCGGTCGACACAGTCTGCCCATGATGCTGCATCAAGCAATGCAAAATTTCAAATTCGGTCGGGGTCAGTTTAACTATCCGTTCTTTTACTTTTGCTTGTAAGTTCTCCGGTATGAGAGTTATCTCGCCGGCCGTAAGGATTTCCGGCAACGAGGCTGACTCCGGCACCGAACCCGATCTTCTTAACAGGGCGCGGACTCTGACTTGCAGTTCGGGAATTTCAAACGGCTTGACAAGGTAATCATCCGCGCCGGAATCAAAGCCGGTCACTTTATCCCGCGTCATTCCCAGCGCAGTTAACATGAGCACCGGAATGGTCTGAGTCTGCGGATTTTGCCTGAGTCGCTGGCAAACTGTGAAGCCATCCAGGTCAGGCATCATGACATCAAGCACGATTAAGTCCGGTCGATTCTGCTGCGACAGCGCCAGACCCTTAATGCCGTCCGGACAGGTGGTGACGTGATGCCCTAGCAGCTCCAAATTTACCTTCACTAGATCAGCAATGGCCTGGTAGTCGTCGATTAAGAGTTTTCTGCTCAATTTACTTCTCCACCTATAAACCGATTATTGCTGATCACTGGCACTCAATTTTACTGGAATTTTGACCACGCGCCCCTCTCTCAGAACGCTAAGCGTAACAGTCTGCCCGGCCTTCTTGCCTTCCACATATGAAAGCAGGTCGTCAGGAGACAGCGTCTTGACGTCATCAATGCCGACAATAACGTCTGCAACGCTGTTGTCGACCTGACTAATGGTGAACGGACCCTGTCGATAGGTCACCAGCTTCGGACCAGATAAGCCTGCCTTGGCGGCAGGGCCGTTCGGCTCCAACCTTACTACCCTCAACCCGAGGTCCGTCTGCTGCACCATTTGAACACCGATGTCCGGTCTGATTACATGATGATGCTTGATTAGCTCAGGAACAATTCGCTTTACAATATTTATTGGTATGGCGAACCCGATCCCGGCCGATTGCCCTGACCGGCTCAAGATAGCAGTGTTAACACCAATCATCTTGCCGGATGTATCCAGGAGCGGACCGCCGGAATTCCCCGGGTTAATCGCCGCATCGGTCTGAATAATTCCCTTGATCAGCCGGCCGCTCTCAGTTCTTAAGGTTCGCCCGATACTAGAGACTATGCCGCAAGTAAGTGTCCGTTCCAAACCGAATGGATTTCCAATCGCCAGAACTCTGCGACCAACTTCAAGCTTGGCGGAATCTCCAAGCGGGATGGTTACTAACTTTGCCCCGGCAGGCGGATCGATCTTAATGACAGCCAAATCGTTGGGCGGATCTGTACCAATCACCTGAGCAGCCTGATTGCTGCCATCGGCCAGCGTAACGCGCAGATTGCGAGCACCGTCGACGACATGATTATTGGTAAGAATATAGCCGGCAGTGTCGATGATTGCGCCGGAGCCTGTTCCTTCCTTCGGCAGCACGTTGAAGAAGACTTCTTCCGGCGACGGCGACGTGACAGTGGTAATGTTCACAACCGCCTTGTTGGCGGCGCGGTAAACTCGCACGTTGACAGCTTCATCAGGAGTCAAGCCGGCAAGCCCGGTTGTCGCAGACACCGGTCGCAGCTTGCCGGACAACGCCTGTCCAGTCGATTTAAAATGATTTTGTTGAGCAAAAACTTCCGCGCTTGAAACTGCAAAGACCGAACCGAGAGCCGCAACGCCTAGGGTTGCAGCGATGGTCAATCTCGTCGAATTCGTAAGCCTCATATTCTCCTCAAACCTTTTGTTCCGCCGTAGGTTCGCTGCCGGACTTCGACTTTTGCCCGATCTTGGGCTCGGTGCCCGCCATCAGCCTGGTGATGTTAGCTCGATGGCGCAGCAAGACGTAGAGTGCTCCAAACATGCAATAGGCAGTAAAGCCGGCAGCAGCGTGATTGAGCATCATCCAGAAGCCCGATGAGACTACCGCCACCATCGAAGCCAGTGAGACGAACTTGCTTACACCAAGCACAAGCAGCCAGGTTCCAAAAGACTCAGCAGCAGCCAGCGGATTCATCGCAATGGCACATCCAAGAGCAGTAGCTGCGCTCTTACCGCCTTGAAATCCCAGAAAGATTGATTTGCTATGACCGACCAGCGACAGCAGTGCCACCGTCATCGGTATCAACTCCAGCTGCTGGTAGGGCAGTCCGGTGATGAGACCGGACGCCTCACACTGGAGGCTAACCCAAACCGCAAGATAGCCTTTGAAAATGTCAAAGAAGAAGACGAATGCAGCCGGTCCTTTGCCTACGCAGCGCAGTACATTGGTGGCACCGGTCGACCCGCTTCCTTCCTGGCGAATGTCAATGCCCTTGACCGCCTTTCCAACCCAATAACCAGTTGGAATCGCCCCTAGAACATAGCCCAGGATGATTACTCCAAACACGGTCAACATCTTCGCTCTCCCAACTTCCGATTTCGCTCAACCGGCGAGCGCATCTTTCTTCCTACTAACCTTCTAGAGCCGAATCGCCCTTCTACAGGAAGCGAGCAGACGCCAATGGCGTCTACGCATTTCTACCATTTTTCCGCACCGGCCTGCCAGTCCACCGACTCCATTGAGGGTGGACTGGCAGGCGCTGATGCTCAATCATGAGCCACAAATAATCTCGATGCCTGCAACCGCCGGCTCTTCTCCTTCGCCTCTCCATCAGATTTCCGCACTCAAGCCAGCCATTCGCTCCAGCTACTACGTGTTTCTACGAATGACTTTCCTGGAAATTGAATACAGAATGCTTGGAGATACTAATTGATTCGCAGCGACTAGAAAGGTCGGGCTGGACCTCAACGCTGACCGGTTAACGCCCGCTGATTTCAGGATTCCCAATGAACTCTAGCTGTTTCAACTGGCTCGTTGCTTTCCTTTGCATGGCAAGCATGGTTTGGATTTGCCCGCCCACGTCAGGAGCGCAGCCGGCATCACAGCCGAGTGCCAGCCTCCGCCAGAAAAGAGCAAGCAATGGTCAAAAGACTTTCGAAGTAGCCCAGATTGTCATCCATGCCAACGCAGATCGCATTTTCAAAATACTGACTGACTATCAAAACGCCGGCTCGCTTTTCCCTGGGCTGAAATCCTGCCGGGTGCTCGAAGATCGCGGTGCAACCAAGTGTGTTGCATACAAGGTGGAGCCGAACAGCTCGCTGGGAACCTATCAATATCAATTGGAAATCACGGAAACTCACAATCGCTCGATCGAATGGCACCGCATCAAGGGCGATCTCAGAGCGATTGACGGCTCCTGGAAATTGGAGCCTGACGCGACCGGAGCCAGTACTGTAGTCACCTATTCTTCCAGCGTTCAAGTCGGATTCTTCATGCCGCAATCTCTGGTAAACAGACAAATTCGCAACAGCATGCCCGGTGTGCTCTATGCCTTGAAGTCCAAAGCGGAAGGTCCGGCGGTAATTGCAGACAACCAGCTATCGATTCGCGGAAATTGACCAGACCGCACGCCTACGCTACGCACAATGCCGGCTTTAATTTCGATTAGCGATCTCTTTCCTTGGACCGCGCGATAATCCTCACGGCCGTGCCAACAAAGCCGAAAGCCTCCCGAATCTTGCGTTCGAGATAAATCTGATAGCTGTTGGTCAGAAGTTTGGCATCGTTGACAAACAGAATGAACGTCGGCGGTGCGACTGAAACCTGAGTGGTGTAATACAGCTTGCAGCGCTTGCCGCGTTTGCCGGCCGGTGGAGGAGTGATTGCCACTGCCTCGTTCATTACTTGATTCAGTATGGAAGTCGATATGCGTCTTCGGCTCTCGGCAAACGCTCTTTCGGCGGCCTCGAGAATCTTCGTCACACGTGTCTTGAAGGTGGCGCTGGTGAAGATCACTTCGGCATAGCCCAGATGATTGAGACTCTCTCGAGCTTCGGCGATGAACAGATTCATCCCGCGCGAGGATTTGTCTTCGATCGCATCCCACTTGTTATA
>CAZSNX010000351.1:0-5210 GCA_964607945.1 uncultured Candidatus Obscuribacterales bacterium | reverse complement strand
CAGAGAAAGCGGTAGAGGTCAGAACCGGTGCAACTATTCTAACCAGCGAAATTGATGCCAACGGAACTCCGGTCAAGCAGGAGATTCGCTTCAACTCTGACGGTAAACCAACAAGCTTCGCTAAAGAGATCGGGAAAGATAAATATTCATATGACATCGACTCCTATACCGGCAAACTGGTTGGAGTTAAGCTAGACGGCAAGGAGATTTCCGATCAATTTCGCGCGAAACAGCTAATAGACGTCGGACAGTCCTCAGTTGAGTTGGCTGCTATCCAGAACCAAGTTAGATCAGCAGTCGATGCAAGTAGGCAGCAGTTCTTGAATCCAGAAAGCAATGCTTCTGCTCGCGCGCAAGCATTGGCGCAATTGAAGGAGCGCGCAGCAAGTGGCAGTAGCGAAGAAAGAGCTGCACTGCAGAAAGTATTACGGTCTTATGAGGGCATTGCAGCAGGCTTGAATGTGCTTTCAGCTAGCGGATTTGAGCTGGCGGGAGAAACTGCTCAGAAGAGGATTATGAGCAGACCAGACAAGATTGCGCCGGATCGCTTGAAAGTGCTGGCTGACGATACAGTAAAAGCGCTCGAAGCACTGGCGCAGTGCGCTAATAGTGTGCCTCCCAATGAGCATGCTAAGATGCTTTTTGAATCCCTGAGAGATCTCACGAAAACTCCTCCCAAAGATGCCGGAATAAGACTTTCGGAGTTGTTGACGCATCTGAAATCCGGCGATCCGAAATTGCAGCAGTTCGCGTTGTTCGAGATACAAAACAAGCTGGCTTTTTCAACCCAGCAACTAATGAACGATGCGACTAGAGAGCGAGTCTTCGCTGGCAAGACCAGTAACTCTAGTCTGAGCGAATTGAGCAAAGATCAGCCGGACCTTGCGCGATTGGCTCGCAACGGCGATAAAGATGCAGAGCGCATGCTTGTGTGGATGGACGCCATGAAGACCGTCGCCGACGGTCGTTTAATGACTGAGAAGCCGGTGACCGGACTTGAATTAAGGAGAGATTCTCAAGGACGCCCGACAGAGGTAATCAAAGATGGCTTTACTACTAAACTCTCTTACAAGGAAGGGAGCACCGAGCCTTCTGCAGTCATACTCTTAGACCGGTTCGGCAAGAAGATTTCTCAAGCAGAAGGACTAGTGCGAGTCAACGTCAGAACAGGTGAGGTTAGTGTAACTCAATATGCTGATGCCAGACCCGGTCTTTCAAAGGTAGAGTATGTCTATGCAGCCGGCGGCAGGATTGACAAGAATGAATACAGCGACACCGGATTGCGCATCAAGCAGACTGCAACAATCGTAAAGCTCGACGAAGCGAACAAGTCCACTGTTCAGACTAGCACCCATACTGTCTATGAATATGCTGCAGTAGGACCTGGTGGCAGGCAGGTTCCGACGGACAACCCACTCGCTGTTCGAGTTGCCGTAGCTGTCACCAAGGATAGTACCGGTCAGCCAATTGCGATCAGGAATTTCAATAACTTTGCCGGCGTCGAACTCGACAGACCGGTCGCGACTCAATTGATCGAACGAACTGCCAGAGTTGACGGAAAGCAGTCCGAAGTCATGTCGTTTGTTGATAATACTAATCCGGAAAAGCCACAAGTACTGGGACAAGTAAGACGAATTGTCAATCACAATACAGGCGAGAGGGAGCTTTTTGAAGAGTCCAAATTGGATAAGACATCGCAGGCGGTGAAATTTGATGCGTCTGGAACGGTCACCGCCTTCACAAGGAACAAAGGCGAGGATTCATATTCGTACCAATTGAAGGACTGCAAGATTGAGTCGGTTGTCAAAAACGGGCAAGCTCTTGACGGTGCAGAGTTGGATAGGCTCAAGAAGGAGGGAGAACAGTTACTTTCAGTCATTGCTAACAATGCGCGAGTTAAGTCTTATCGAAGCGAGCTAGCTCAAGTGCTGCTCGACGGAGCAGCTACATCAGAGAATCGGCAGCAGGCGCTGAAGGATCTAGAGGCGTTGCAAAAGCGAACAAGTGGTGCGGACAGAGAAAGTCTAAACGCTGACATCGAAAGGTTCAAGGCCGGCAATCAAGTCAGAACGTTGCTAGAGAGCGTTAAGAGCGCGGATAAAACTTCGATCTCCGAGAACGTGTCGGAGAAAGGGAGAGAACTTGTAGCAAAGGATAGCCAGGGCAATGAGGTCTTTTCGATTAGATATGGGAAGGATGGAAAGCCGGACTTAGTTCGAGAAAAGGGTGGTAACTACTGGAACAGCATAGATGGTGGCAAGACCTGGACTGCCTATCAGGATAAGGACTTGAAGGTAGTAGCGAAGGACAAATTTGGAAAACCGCAAACTTGGACAGGTGAGGTTAGTGTAGTCGACGGCAATCTCGTTCAAAAATGGGTTGATGGCAGCCGCATCTCTATCAGGCAACCAGATGGAACTAGAATCTGGGAGTATCCAAAGGAGCGATCAACCGGAGTTGAGAAAGTTGAGATAGAAAGACCAGACAAGTCGACTGTCACTATCAAGACTTCTGATAGCGGCAGAGAAGTAGTAGCTAAGGATGCTAGGGGAGAAGAGTCTTACACGGTTAAATTCGGACCAGACGGCAAACCGAATTTCACTCATGGCAAAGATGGGTGTGAATGGTTAAGCAGCGATGGTGGAAAGACCTGGATTGCGCACAAAGATCGAAAACCTATCGAGAACGAAGATGGCACTTATTACACATGGAAGGGTGAAGTCTCAATAGATAGCAATTTTAGTTTACGTGAGATGGGCAAATCCGGACATCTCTGGATTCGCTCACCGGATGGGTCGAAGACCACTCGCAACCCTGAAGACAAGGCGACTGGCAGTCAGCGAACGGATATTCAAAGGCCTGACAAAACGTCTGTAACAGTTACAACTTCCTCAAATGGTGAGGAGACAGTCGCTCGCGACTCAAAGGGTGAAGAAACATATAGGTTTCGTACCGGACCTGATGGAAAACCGAGTTATGTTCACGAAATCGGTGGCTTCCACTGGCGAAGCAGCGACGGTGGCAAGACTTGGGTCGCATACGATCGTGCGCCAGCGTCGGGAACTCAGCCTGATACTGGTAAGCCCGTGGATGCTAATGGTCGACCGGTAGACGATCTCAGCAAAGCATGGGTGTGGAAAGGTAGTGTTTCAGTTGATCAAAATTACAGTCTACTGTCCATCGATAACACTGGAAAAGTCAGTTGTCGACGGACTGGAGGACTCCAACTAAAGTGGAATCGGACCGATGCCGATCAAACTGAGTTGAGTCCGGCAGAGCACAAAGTTGTAAGAGATTTCAAGGTACTCACAGAGCTGTCCGTAGGTCCGCCTCCAAGCCAGTCTGCAAATGAGCTGTTGGAAAAGGTAGGTGGGAAGCTTGCAGTTCAAAATTTGCTTCGCAGGCTGCAAGTAAATGAGCCAGGTGTGCGCGAGGCGGCAATCAAGGAGATGTCAGCTGTACTAAATCCTGCAACCGCTCAAGCTGTTGCCCGCGATCAGATATTAAATGCTGTTGCCGGCATAAACAAAGACTCCACCGCTGCTGAGCTGGCAAGAATTCAACCGGAGTTACTCGGACTTGCACGGGCCGGCAACCCTCAGGCTGAACGCTGGCTGAATTGGTCAGAGGCGGCGAAGAACCTGGACAGTTTACGTCAAAGGGAACCAGCTCCAGTTGCCGCCGGCGTAAGAGTTGTCACTGATGCAAATGGCCGCCCGAGCGAAATTCGTAGTGGCAATGTTGTGACAGCCAAGTTCGAGTATAGCGGCGAGAGCAAAGTACCATCCTCGATTGAACTAAGAGTTCCCGACCCTGCCAGTCCCGGTAAGTTCAAGAGTGACATAATCGAGCCGAACGGTCCCGTCAAAGTTGACGCTCGCAGCGGTGTTATTTCGTTTAGCAGATCTGGTGGCGAGGTTGCCAGCCTTGAGCGTTCAGACACAAAGATCTATCCCAACGGCACTGTTGAGCGAGATGTCTATGATGCAAACGGACTGCGCACTGAGCGCAGATCTCGAGAGCTAGGAAAGCCTGAGGCCGAGCTGGTAACCAGCTATACGTATATTGATAGAAGTGGTCGTTTGACTGAGAATCCGGCTGCAGTGGCTATGGTAATGGCCGAAAGCAGAAACGCAAACAAGGAGGTAGTGCGCCGGGAGAATTTCAACGGCTTTGCGGCTGTCGAGCTCAATGAGCCGGCTTTGCGCGAAACAATAGAAACCCGTGTTGAATCGAACAATAGGAAGGTAGAGCTACACACTTACACAGATGTTAGTAATCCAGCTGCTCCCAATCGTGTTGGGGAATCACAACGGACCGAAGACGCCAAAACCGGAGAGGTAACGATCAGCGGTTCGCTGGTTTCCGCTGGCAAGCCGACATCAGAGTTAGCGAAATTCAAGGCAAACGGTGAGGCCGTCTCCTTTAGCCGGCAAGTTGGAGACACAAAACTCGACTATGTCCTGAAGGATGGCAGAGTCATAGATGTTAAGGTCGCGAATCCCGAAAAACTCGCGCTCGACCTTAAGAACCCTGACACTAAAAACGCGCTGATCGCGGAAGCTAACTTGCTGCTAAGTCGAATGCGGGAGCAATACAACATTAGGAGCGCAGATAATCCCGAGAGCATCAAACTTGCTAAGAAAGACCTACTAGACGAAATCGCCCGCAATACCAACCCGGCCAGTGGAACATTGGTTTTGGTAAGCAAAGAGGGCTGGGAAGGTGGTCGCTATCAGTCATATAAAGTCGACGCCGGAAAAATTCTTAGTACTGATGGCAAGCAGATTGGCACTCTCAAGAACAACGGTGATGCTGAGTTTACCAGTGGCCGCAAACTAAACGTGCTGGCTACCGAAGGAGCCATGTTCAGCGGTAGAGTTGGCGACGGCAGCAACGCTATCTACTTCAATATGGCGAAGCCTAAACGAGATGAACTCAATGGGGTCATCAGGCACACAGAAGCCGGGTCCGAGAAAACATACCGGGTGGTGAGCGGTATGGTTTTTGACGGTGAGAAGTTTCTTGGTCATATGGCCCCATCCGGGCGGTTTCACTTCAATGCCGCAGACCTCAAAGAACCGAGCCTGGCTTTGCTTCATTTCCCCAACGCGCGATTTGAGGGAACTGACAACAGCAACCCACCGCATGAAAGAGTTGCTTCGCTCAATGACGATGCTCCCAACGGTAAGATAGTAATTCCAGACGAG
>CAZSNX010000350.1:0-5213 GCA_964607945.1 uncultured Candidatus Obscuribacterales bacterium | reverse complement strand
AGCAGGGCACAGCACTGTTTGCTCTCTTACACAAATGCTATGTGGAGATGGAAAAACATCTCCACAGAAACTCGTATGCTTGAACATGCCAGCTATTACCAGGCGCCAGGAACCACGGATGAATCAGACTTGTATTTCAGCACTTCGCAAGAGGCTCAATTTGAGCCTAATTCTTTGGACGGAACGAATTTCCCTGCATATACTGCAACCACCTTCGTGTCTGCCAACCCGGCACAGAAACCAACGTCGATCAAGACTTGCTTGCTTACGTAAATCTGCTCAATTCAAGTGGAAAGACAGAAGAAGCAAGAAGAATCCTCGAGAAGAAGGTTCTCAGGCAAGGACGGTTTGAATCCCTCCGAAATCCACTAAGTATTCGACTCATTCTTCTCTATTCTCGAGACAAATCAAAAAAAACAGCTCCGATCAGATTACCCGACCACATTAACGACGCCACAGCTAGTCGGCTACGGCACGATTGAGGGTGGAAATTCATCCGGAGATACATTTGATAGCGGCATGATTTCCGACGAGCAATCAGACTAGACAAACACTCGTAAGGCTGAATTCATATGCACAAGCCTGAAACTAACACATCCACAAGAGTACGCTAAGATAGTCTAGCTATGAGCGCTTTGGCAAGAACAGGAGGCGAAACCTATGGCGCAATGTTATCGATGCGCCGGTACCACAAAGGTAAACTGCGACAGTTGCGCGGCCTCGAAGCAAGTGCAATGCCATTCCTGCGGCGGGAAAGGAGCGATTGGCAATGAGGTCTGCCAAACTTGTTATGGTGCAAAAAAAATACAGTGCACTACTTGCGGCGGCTGGGGACGAGTGAGCTGCCCAGTGTGTTATGGTTCGGGCGTGATCAGCTAGTTACGACGAATACAAGTTGCACTAGATCCAAGTTGTGATCTCGCTATCCTCTTCTATGGGACTGAATGATCAACAACCGCTAGTAAGCCTCGTTGTCATTTAAGAACGTACTCGGCTTCTTTTTCGAAACGGATCCTCACATCGAGTCCCTCTGCTTTCGTGATCTGTAGAGACGAATGTGAACCTTCTCGACCGTCACCAGGCCTTCTTCAATTACAGAATCCACTATGGATAGGAAGTCTTCAATCTTTTGAAGATCGTCAACTATCTCAATCACTATCGGCAAATCTGTGGATAAGTCCAAGATCTTCGCAGTGTGAATCTGGCTATGAGCACCAAATCCTTCCATCGCTCGAATCACTGTAGCTCCCGCTAAACCTACTTCCTTCGCTTTCCGAATGATCCACTCGTAGAGAGGTTTTCCTTCCCTCTTGTCGCTTTCCCCGATGAAGATCCGCAATAAATGACCATTCTCAGGCAGCATAATCCACACTCCTTAAAGCAAACGTGCGAGCACCCAACCCAGCCAAACGCAGAAAAGTCCGAGGGCGACTTGAAGCACGGCATTCACGGCAGCCGCGAGAAATTCTCCATCGCGCAGCAACTGAAAGGTCTCAAATCCAAAACTCGAAAAGGTCGTAAATCCACCTAAGACGCCCACAAACAGAAACAGCCGGGTGTCACCCTGAAACAATCCCTTTGTTTCCGCAAGCTGACCCAATAAACCAATGAGAAAACAGCCGAGCATATTTACGCCGAACGTTCCAATCGGAAATGTCCAACTACTGAACAGCTTGTGCAGAGCTGGGCTGATTAGGTATCGGCAAACACCACCGATGCCAGCACCGACAAATACAATCAAACATTCCATGACAACCACCCTCAAAACAGCCATGCGGGGTAGGCGTCATCAGCCTTACGGCGGTTGTGGCGGACTCCATCACCTTAATACAGAGCAAATTATATCATTTCCGAACATCCAGACCGGATGCAAAATTGCCCCAAAAGATTGTGTAATGCATAGGGAACTTCCAGGAACCCGTTAGAGCAGGGCGGCGCCTATTCCACGATCAAATCGCTGACTACTCAATACATAAGTCAGTCGATCTCGCCTTTCTTCGGGAAGGTCAAGGTTCAGATTTTCGTGACTTTGAAGCTGCAAGTAAAGTTCGCACATTCGTCCGGATAGCTTCAGCTCTGTCCGGCGGAAGGTCGTCCAACACTTTGCGAAACAGCTCTAGAGTCTTCTCATAGTGCTCTTTCTTCCGCTCGTCAAATTTACCGGCCTTTACGTCTGACTGTTGTTCTAGCCGTGCGGAAACTAATATTCTTGCAACTTTGGAGTCGTACTTAGATTCATCCAACAAGTTTAGCGATCTTTCGATCTGCGCCAACTGAAGCTTAGTATCTGCCGGAGAGAGAGAGAAGAGTTTAGCGCTTACTTTCGAATATTCGCTGGCATCCAACTTGCCGGCAGCCGCTTGTTCCTGCACGTGCTTCATGATCTCATCCGTCTTTCGAGCTAGTTGTTCCCTGAAATCTTCATCAGATATGTTCCCTGATTGCTTTTGTAAGCGAAGAAATTCAAGCTCTTTGTAAACATCCGGCGTGCCGTTCTGTCTGTCTTTCTCAATTGACTTTTGCATTTCCTCCAGGTTGCCTGAATTGGTTGGATCCCGCAAAGTCGGATAGAGATCGCTTACTTTAACCATGTTCGCACCGCTGTGGTCGCTTGACGATCCCCACTGGTTGTCGATTGCAACCTTGGCCGGTGGTCCGGGCGAGTAATCAGTTATGGTCACAACGTGCCAGCCGCCGGAACCACCGGCAGATCCGGCACCGGAGTCGGTCAAAAACGGTTCGGTTCCTGTGTGAACGGCGATTACCACCGGAAGCTTTCCTTGAGCTTTGGCTTCGGCAATTTTTTCCTGGAGAACTCGCTCGGAGTCGACTTTCACCGTATTTTCGTTCCTATACACTGAATGATTGATGAACCAATCCTTTTCGATCTTGCCTGTAATCTCGTTGCCAACGTTCACAATCTGGTCGTCACTTAACTTTGGTCTCTGTTCGACATTCTGCGGTGGCTTGGTACCATAGTCCACGAGCCTCTCGCCCGTATCTTGCGAGCCTGGAACCTTCTCCCTCTGTCGATAACGCAGGTCAGAATTCTCCCTCTGGTAACTGATGTTGACTGCCGTAACCTGGAAGAGCTGACTGGCCAAACTTCTACTGCCATCGAGCGGCGGATTGGTTTTTGCCTCATCATGAGGGGCAAGGTCACCCGGCACGAGCGTCACCTTTGTATTGTTCTTCGTTACGTATTCGCCGGTAGTGACAACGTCTGCCACCAGCTTAGCTGCATCGGAAGGAGATCGGCTGTACGTTCGCATCTCTACAACCGTCACGTTGCAAGTGCGATGGTATCCCTGGTCAATTGAGGTCGGTGTGGCAGCTTGGCTCATGACTTGCTCGGCGATTTCAACTCTTCTCTTGCCATCGAGAGGAATCTGCGGATTGTCATTTGCCTCGAGCACACGAGAGATTTGACTGTAGGTCTTGGCTATTTCTTCATGCGCCTTCTTGGTGGCCTCGGCAGGACTCAAGCCCTCTTTCTGGTAGTTTTCCGCAAGCTGTTTCGATCTATCTTCGAAGCGCGCCATATCAACACGAAACTTGGCCAACTCGGCCGGATCAGTTATCTTTTTTTCGGCCAGCTCATTCAAGCGATTGCGTTCGGCTTCCACGTTGGCATCATTGATTGGCTGGTGCGGTTTATCACCAATTTCTGAATACTCAGTGCGCCCGTCAGCGTGTTTCACTAACTCAAACTTCGCTTCCGGTCTCGGTCCATCGTGCAACTCTTTGAAGCCACCATGCCCATCCGGTATGCGCGTGCAGCTTCTGCTATCCGGAGCCGGGCGCGAGATTCGCTCACGACCGTCATCCCATTTTGTGTGTTCGTTGCGAGCATTGTCAAATCCATGCCAGGAGCCATCTGGGTGCCTTGATAGGACATAGCGATCCTGGTCTGTCGGCCCCCAATGTGTTTCGGTGACTCTGCCGTCCGTCTGGAGCTTACGCTCAAAACCGGTTCCGTCCTTGTTTTCTTGTCGAAAATCACCGCTGGCTTGAGTAACGAGTCTATTTCCATCCACATCGACACGCGTAGTAGTTCCATCTCTAGTTATGGTGGATTCGTAATTGTCCTCCGGTTTCGGACCCCAGTGCTTTTGCCTGCTTCCACCATCAGGTTGAATGGTATTTTCGTAGCCCGTCCCGTCTTTGTTCTCGTGCCGCGCGTCACCGTTGGGTTTCATGACGGTGGTGCCGGTCGAATCGAGAATTCTGTAAGAGCCATCGCCGCTGGTAGTCTGTTCGAAATTGTCCTTCGGTTGGGGTCCCCAGTGTTTTAACTCAGAGCTGCCGTCCTGCCGAATGGAAACTTCAGAACCGGTTCCATCCTTGTTTTCCTGCCGAACTCGTCCGTCTGGCCAAATCGTCGTCTTGCCACCGTCAGCATCGGTTGTGACATACCCGCCGTCCTTAGTGTGACCGGGTAGGATAAGCTTTACTCCATCCTGAATTAAGTTCGGATTCTTGAGATGATTGATGAGGGCAATTTCGCGTATGTGCTTTTGGATATCTTCTGAATTGGCACCCTGTCCGAGATGCTCTCGTGCAATTTTAGTGAGATTGTCTGTCGATTGAACGATGTGTGTGGCAGGCTCGACATCACGGCTAATTTGTTCTCCGGAATAGCCAGCTTTCTCCGCGGAAGGTTTATGGGCCGAGTCCTGGTCAGAATTCGCGTGAGTGAGAATCTTCCGATCAGTCTCAGATTGCTTTTCGGTCCCCTGATGAGCGCCAGATTCCCTTGCTTTCGGCTCAGGTTTCTCTCCTTGAGCAACTTTGAGAGCCTCTAGAAGCGCCGGGCTTTTCCCGAGCAACCGCGATATATCGCCGGGAGGGCGGTTCTCTGACTTTTGATAAGCCTGTTCCTCACGTCGCTTCTCAACTAAGGCTGGCATGCCAGCACTCGCCTCTTTGCTCGCCGCACCAACGGCATCTGCCGCTCGTCCGGACGATTTCTCAAGGTTCTTTTCAGTCTTCTCTTCGGCCATGCCTGTGCCCTCGTATTGACCAGTTTACCTGCTCCAGTTCGGGGCGAATTTGTTTTGATGAGATTGTGCTGGTCTGTGCTACCAGAGTCCTACGGTGGTTATACCGCTGACAGAGTCAGACCTAACATCGCAAATATACATCCCCGCTCCAAGATTGACGCCCATTCCGTGCGCGTGAGTTCAGGTCGAAGAACTCTGCTCAGGCACTTG
>CAZSNX010000349.1:0-5218 GCA_964607945.1 uncultured Candidatus Obscuribacterales bacterium | reverse complement strand
GTGGACCTGGCGAAGGCTTTCCGCCGGGTATGCCGCCAGTATTGCCTCCCGGAAGTCCGGGTGAAGGGTTGCCGCCGATTGGTGTGATTCCGATTATTCCTGGCGTTCCAGGTGAGAATAATCCGGGTGGTCCGCCGGTGTTGCCGCCTGGCAGCCCCGGTGAAGGATTTCCGCCTGGACCACCAGTTGTTCTGCCCGGCACTCCGGGTGAAGGACCGCCTACCGGCGTGATTCCTGTCATTCCGGGTAATCCCGGCGAAGGTTTCCCGCCTGGCACAATACCTACGATTCCGGGATCGCCGGGTGAATTTCCGCCCGGAAACATCCCAATCATTCCCGGTTCACCTGACGATCAGCCGCCGGTCGGCACTATCCCGGTCATACCGGGAAATCCCGGTGGCGGCTTTCCACCAGTAGCGCCCGGTACTCCGGGCGGCGGCGGTCCTAACGGACCAGGCTTCCCGCCGATTGTGCCAGGTAATCCAGGTGACTTCGGACCGATTGGAATTCCACCGATTATTCCTGGCGTGCCTGAAGAAGGAAATTGGCCGCCTACCTATCTTCCGCCGGACAATACACACACGTTTTGGGGCGGACCATATGACCCCAATGTCGTGCCCTACCAGGGACCAAGAGTGTTTATAGTGCCGGAAAATACGCCCTGGAAGCCCAATCGCCCGCACGACGGACGGCGCCGAGTCTGGCAGGGAGAATCCTGCGGTTGGCCAAAACCGATAGTCAGCGGTCGCGGAGCGATTCTCGGCAACGAACAATCGACTCACACACTCCATTCAGCCGATCCTTAAGGATGCGCATGAAAATGCGCCGCTATTTGAGTTCACTTTAGAGAGAAGTCTCTAGTAACTTGTGTAACTTCTTATGAGCAAAGGATGACATTTCGCGAATTGGAATCGCTCTCGCGGTTCAATCAGTAGTCTGGTTGGGCTATGTTTCGTACAAAGTGCGATTGCTTGACTGACATAGTAAACTTTTCCTCTTGGTCTCCCGAGTGCATCCTGCTGGGGCGAGAATGACACAGGAGTGAAATTCCGAGTGTCAATACGGGAATAAAGTAGATGGTTTGGAATCTTGTTCCGAAAGCCATTTGAGTTAACTGGAGATCTGTAATGACCGCCCATGAGAAGAAGAACGAGCATGCCGAGAAGCATGCCGATTCCAAAGGTCACGGGATTGAATCGGCTCGGACCGAGGCTACCGCCGGTCTGGGCAAACTATCCGGAGATCGCAAGGCGCTGGTGCAATTCTTGAAAAATGGTGGTACGAGCGGCATTTCGCTGGACTTTGGAAAGCCGGAGCTGGTAGACAGCAAAAAGGCACAACATAAAGACACTGCCGATAAACACGGGGCTGAAAAGGCGGCTGCAAAAGACGGTCATCATGAAAGGTCTTCCGGCGCCGATACTCATCATGCTGCCGGAAGGCCGGAGCACACAACTCAGCTGAGCAATCTGAAAGGTCTTGATAAATCAAACGGAGAGTTGCAGATCGGCAACCAACATTACGCCGTCCGAGATGGGCAATTGCATCGCCAGCACGTAGACGCGCATGGTAAGCAGGCTGTTGATGAGAAGAGCTGCGGGCAGATCTCCGATGGTGGCAAGGTGAAATTTCAGGACGGCAAATCGGTGGATCTCAATCATACAGACAGTCTGGTTAATCTGACTGACAGCCATGGCGGGCACCACCGCATCTTATCGGCCGGAGGCAAGCAAATAGATCTCGCTGGCATAACGAAAGATGCCGACAATGCCGTCAAGAATGCCGAAGCCGATCGCGAGCATTACAACAAGGGATTGACTTTCACAGCCGGTGTGGGCGAGTTTCTTTCTCAAACCATCGGTGGCGGCGGTACGCTCAAGCAGGCGATTGATACCACAGTGGACAATGTCACCGGACAACAACAACGCATCCATCAGATGGAGCAGGATCTGTTATCAGGAAAGGTAAGTGGACAGGATCTGGCGAAGGTGGCCACTAAGTTGACGATGGCTTCCGGCGGTATCGACATTCTTGCGCACGACGTTAAGCAATCGACCAAGTCGGCAGGAGAAGCTCAGAAGTCGGCCAATGAACTGACGGTTGGTACTGTAGCGGCAGTTGCTACGGCGGGAGTAGGGGCGATCGCCACTGAAACGATGATTGGAGGCGCGGCTGCGGCTGAGACGATTGCTGCAGCCGGAGCCGCAGAAACAGGTATCACGGCCGCCGGCGAGGTGGGTTCGCAGCTGGCAAGCAAGGCTGCTGAAAAGACGCTTACGATCGGTCAATCAATGATAAAGGGGGCCGTCGAAGGCGCTACTAAAGGTGCTGTCGAGGGCGTAGGCAAAATGGATTCAGAGTCTAAGCCAACGGATGTGGTGGCAAAGGTCGTCCATTCCGGAATTGAAGGAGCCCTGTCAGCCGGAGCTGGTGAGAAGGTTGAGTCCATGCTTTCCAAAGGCGGAAAGGCGATTGCAGATGCTGCGCACGAGCATGTCGATGATGCGATGAAGGGGCTTTCTGCCGCCCAGCGGCATATAGCCAGACAGGTGCAGGAAGCAAAAGATGCGCTAGATGGTGCCAAGCACTTGGCGGAGATGGGAGGCCATAAGGCTGCTAAGAAGGCCGCTGAGAAGGCTACCGAGATTACATATAAGAAGGTCGTGGAAGGACCAGAAGCTGAGCACGCTGCCGGCAAGGAGCATCACGAAGCTGCAAAGTCGGTGGCGCACGCCGAACGTTTGGCTCCCGAGATGGCAAGGTCGTCTACTGTCGGCGGTGTTCATCAGTCCGGTGACAGTGCTGGGCACCACGATGCTGCAGCGGGTGAGCATGCTGGTGTGAAACCGGATGTGGTGGCGTCCGCGCCGCACCTGCCCGAGGGAGCGCACCGACCTGGAGCTGCTGGTGTCGAGCACATTGCTCCGAAGCTCGAGGTTCATGGCTCAAATTCGGAAGAGCAGAAGCACTCAGAAGCGGTGGCTGGTGCCGAACGCGTTCCTCCTGTACCGGAGTCGATAGCTTCGGAAGGTCGGGCAACCGAGATTCATAAGGATGCAGGCGATCCGGTCGTAACCTTTCCGCAAGAGAAAGCGGGATATAGCGGACCGATTGAAGATATGAGCCAGCAGCAGATAAGAGCAGCAGTCGATTCTTTTGAAGGTTTGGATGACGTTGCACTAATACTGACGACTCCTGCAAAGGAAGTCGAATTCTCTGCCGGTGCGGAGGCTACGCTGGCGCGCGCTAGCGAGCCTATCGCCGAGCGAGGACGGGAGTCAGGTGGCGATGCAAGCAAGCATGCAGCCGGTGAATCGTCTGGACGGGAATCTTTCATGAAGCTGCTCGAGCAAAACAAGATCGCATTGCCGAGCTCTTCTGATCAGTCACAGATGGAGCAAGAACGCGCAATACTCAAAGTCAAATGCGAGACCGACTCGAAGGACTATGATGAACTGAGAAAGCGTGTAGCCGAGAAAAACGGACCGTTGATAGCAAAGGTCGATGCGCTTGAAGCTAACAACAAAGAGAACAAAGCCTGGGTGCAAGTCTGCGGAAGCAGCGAAAGGCAAAGCTACAATCTAGCCGAGTCATTGCAGAGAGTCGGTATCGGCTCCGCCGATTTATTCGTGAATCGTCCCGAGATTCCGAAGCTAAATCTGGAAAATCCCGTGACAATTGCCACCGTTCAACAAGCGATTGATAAGCAGCCTGGGCTGGACGCGGAGACGAAGGAGCATTTGAAGAGTGAACTTGGAAGATTGCAGGAGAAGAATGAGGCGGTCGCGCAAAGCAATGCCGCAGTCGCGGACTTCGTTGCGTCAGGCAAGTCTTTCCTTGGGGCAGACGGCAAGCCGATGTTTGACAATATTGGAGGCTTGAGTAAAGAGCAGTTGTATAACCTGAGCCGGGCATCGGCTGAGCGCGATGATCTAAACTTCGCTCTTGCCAAGACTCTGGCAGCCAATGGAATCGATCTCGATCCCGCTGTATTGAGCAACTCCGGGCGCTCGCAAGCTGTGAAGCTAGATAGTCATCAGGATTTTGAGAAGGTACGCACCGCGATCAACTCCTCGAGCCTGGCCGAAGAGCAGCGACAATGGCTCAAAGATCAATTAAATGAGGTGAAGATTGCTCAGGAGCGCGAGAATCAGATTGGCACTAATGACGGTGAGCTTACTCATCTTCGAAAGCAATTGAGTGACAATACCGAGCCGCTCAGACAGCCTTATGATCAGCTTAAAGATGAATGGCAGGTTTTGGCGGAAATTGAAACACGCTTGAGGACCGGAAGCCTTGCTGATAATCTGGACGCGATCGACAGTATGACTTCAGGCAGTCCTAAGTTGAGAGATTCAATATACGAGTCTCTTGGTCGCATTGCCAGACCATCTGATGCGGCACAAGATATGAACGGCGATCATGCGCCTTTAGTTTCTCCGGAGCAGAGATTGCAATTAATGGCTGATCTGGCCAGACAAATTGCCCATCCGGAAACCATAAAACAAGGTGACAAGAAGACATGCGGATTGGCCGAATCGGAGTTTGAGCTGGCGACCAATCATCCGGACCTTTACGCAAAGTATGTCGCAGATCTGGTGAGCCAGGGATCCACCAAGCTCTTTCCCTATCAGGATGCAGCTGGAGCATCGCCGGACGACAATTTGGGAAGACTCAAAATCAGTGCTGATTTGATTCACAATAATACAAAGCCCTTTGACAATGACAATCCGGACAGATCCTTAGCCAGCAAAGTTTTTCAAACTGCTACTGCAGACTGGATAGCCTATAAGGACTCCAAGGGCAGCTACGAGGACAGTAAGTTTATCTTGAAGTCATCTGTGGCTAACTCAGGTATCGATGCACGTTTCGAAAAGCATGGCGGTGAGGAGGTGACAAGGCAAGACGGGACTACTTACGAGTGGGACGGTGTTAGAGGTCCGGGAATCGCTGAGCTGACTTCTCGCTTGACCGGCGATAAGTACAAGTCGGTTATTCTCTCTCAGGAAAATCTAACCGGGGATAGGGCGCAGATAGAAAAGGTCAAGGCTGATTTCTATGATGTGTTAAAGAATCAAAAGTTTCCAATCAAGGTCGGTATGTGTTTGACTAAGGGTGACTTCACCGGGATGCAGGCAGTAGATGGCCACGAACTGGCCATTGCCGGTGTCGATAAAGAAAAGGATCTTGTTTACATTTACAACACCGCTATGCCGAC
>CAZSNX010000348.1:3116-5225 GCA_964607945.1 uncultured Candidatus Obscuribacterales bacterium | reverse complement strand
CGCCCTGGCCAACGTCTACTTGTAGACGGGGGACTATGCCAAGGCAGAGCCAATGTTTAGAAGTTCGCTTGATTTAGCCGAAAAAACGCTTGGGGCAGACAGTACGCAGGTCATTTGCGATCAAAGGGACCTATGCGAGCTTCTAATTGCACAGAAGAGATACGACGAGTCCGAACCGCTCTTGAAGCGTATCATGACTGCCGACGAAAAACTCTTTGGACAAAAGAGCCCTCAAGTAGCCAGAGATCTTGAAGCGCTGGCAGACCTCTATTCCAGGCAAAATAAGAACGATCTTGCCGCTCCATTGCTCAAGCAATCAAGAGAGATCACTGCCGCTTTGCCCGGCGGGTCAGCTGTGCAAAACTACACGGCTGCCACTCTTGCAGGATCGACTCGAGATAAAACCGTAGCTGACAAATGGGCTCTAGTAGTAGGCATCAGCAACTTCAAAGATCCTTCCATCAACTTGAAGTACGCAGCGAAAGACGCCACCGATTTTAAGAACTTCCTGGTTGGTCAAGAAAACTTCTCG
Organism: uncultured Candidatus Obscuribacterales bacterium; assembly: GCA_964607945.1. Lineage (GTDB taxonomy): Bacteria > Cyanobacteriota > Vampirovibrionia > Obscuribacterales > Obscuribacteraceae > JAGVKB01. The sequence continues at coordinate 4,693 of CAZSNX010000348.1, read as the reverse complement.
ACCGACCACGTTCTTCTGCTCACAGACGCCAATGCCACCAAACAAGAAATCATTTCCAAGCTGGGTGATGGTTGGCTTGGTAAACACGCCCAGAGCGACGACCTGGTGGTGGTCTATGTATCAAGCCACGGCAGTCCATCTCAAGAAGACGTTGGCGTTAACTTCTTGGTCGCCCACGACACAGACAAATCCAAGCTCGTCTCGACTGGACTGCCCTTGCAATGGTTGACAAAAATCATTCAAGAGCAAGTGCACTGCAAGCGTGTTGTGGTCATACTCGATGTGTGCCACAGTGGTTCAGCCGGCGACACTTCGAAGAAAACATCCGACATTGATGATGAGGACACTGGATCCAACAATGCCGACAGCAAAGGACTGGGCAGAACAGCCAAATTAGATGTTAGCGGGCTGGAAGTTGGCAGTGGACAGGTAGTGCTCTGCTCCAGTTTGGCTGATCAGGTTTCGTGGGAGTCCAAGAATTATCCCAACAGCGTCTTCACCCGCCGGCTGATCGAAGCGCTGCAGTGCAAAGGTAAAGATACAACTTTGAACGAAGCATACGAGCGACTACAATCATCAGTTGGAGCAGAGGTGCTCAGCGATCGAAGCATGGTGCAGACACCGAACCTCTTCAACAAGAACTGGACTGGCGGCGATCCGGTGCTAGCCATTCCGGGCGCCAGACCACGCAGCGGAAAATGACTAAGTAAACACCGGGTCATTTTCCGCATAGATGTACCAACCACCTTGTCATGACACTGTAATTGGTGGCATCTATGAGCAGGTTTCGCGCAACATCGACCATTCAGTACTTATTTCAGCATACTCAATCGAACTTTATTGAGCATCGCCACTATGCCAGAAAACTCGGACAAACCCATACGCTCGCAGACAACTCAGTTATTGTTTGCGTTGAGCGAACTTATATAGCTCCTCACAGCACATGTAGATTTCGTTTTGTCCAGGCAGCCTTAGATCGTTTTTGAACCCATTCTCCGACATCTGTCCAAAGTGGCAGCGTGTTGCAAAATCGAGGGTGACCAGACTTTTGCAAATCCTTAACGAACTTTCCGTACAGTCGGGCAGAACTGGGGACCCAATGATCTTTGCGAAGAGAACCATACGTTTATTTAGAAGAGCTTACTAGAGGAAATTTTACAATATGTACCTTGACAATTTTAGAAGCAACGAGAACCAGCTCGATTTTGGCACTGGAGATACAAGCGTTCAGCCGCTATTTTCGATCTCAAATAGCGACATGGAAGTTTTCAAAAAAGCGTTCAATGGTGCAAGCTATCCGTTGAAAGATTTAAACGAAAATGAGCAAAATGCCTTTCGTTTGATCAATGCAGACACGAAAGCATAACTTCCGAGATATGCAGATTCTGTGTATAAGACAGCAGATAAAGCTATAGAATTACTCCAAAGCGGAAAACTGAAGGAGCTAAAGGAGCTCCTTTCAAAAACGTGTGATGAGGAGAAAATATACGAGGTGCGAGCAATCGAAAAGGTGATTGCCCAGCGCACAGGGATTAAAGTGCAATTCGCGCAAGATTCTGTGGATATCTCTTTCAAAA
>CAZSNX010000348.1:0-3106 GCA_964607945.1 uncultured Candidatus Obscuribacterales bacterium | reverse complement strand
CGTATGATCCGGTAAAGGGCATCACAGTAGATAAAGAAGGAAAAGTATCTGCTTGGACTAGTTATCTGGCAGGCTGGAAGTGGGAAAGACAATCGGAAAAGGATCCCAAACCTATCATCTCGCAGTTCCAGGAACTGACCAAACACTAAACAGTTTGGTAGGCATTGACTCCTGCTTCTATCTATCCGCCGAGCCCTACTGCCCTACGATTTGGCAAAAGTGAACATCGCCCTAAGGACAATCTCATTAAAAGCAATCTTTAGTTTGATGCGCTCAAACTGGGGCTTACCTTGAACGGCTGGCTGGTGGCATTTTGAATTTGGCGGATAGCGGCACACTTAAGTATGCTTTTGACATGGCGATTGTGAGTGCCTCCGCCTGCCACTAAGAGCTTACGCAGGGCCGGCACGTTGGTGAGCGCTCCAACGATGGAGAACTCGCCGACAAAAGCGACCACGCCGGGACCGGCTTGCATCTTTTCCATAGATCTGTAAGCAACTTCTCGAGCTGGATTGACTTTATCGAAGTCTGCTAACAGATCATCGGTCAGAACAACTACCTTACCGGGAGCAATGTACATTGGTCCGTTAGCAACCTTGATGCGGACAGCACCTCTTTGTCGATCGTTCAGATTGCAAATCGCGGCATCGTGCCCCGTCTCGACAATCCACACATGAGAACCAGCCGCAATAGCTACTTCTGACTCATGAGTCTTCACCACGATATCCCGCTTAGGCGCGAAGAGCACCTGGCCTGCGATTAGGTCTAAGACATTGCTGTTCTTGATTGTACCTACTCGCACGCCTGCCTGAGTCATCCGCTGAAGCGCAACCTCGCTAAACTCGTCGCCATCGAAGATGGCTCCTGGTGTCTGGTCGAGCCGAACATTCTCTTCAAGCTGTCCTTCCAACGGCTTGCGTTTCTTGGATTCACTTTCACTCAGAACCGCTTTAGCGGCGCTAGAAGCGGACGCAACAACTTGTGTTGTGTCGGTCGGTACGCGTGGTACAAGTACCCCGCTGCCGACAGTCACAGGCACGCTTGCAAACAAGCCTTCCGACTGCACTATAGATAATCCCACAACCCTGGAGGCGCCACGAATCAGACCAACGGTCGCATTGGCGCTGTTGATGAATACCGAACCACCGGGACCGAACAAGCTAGAGACATCAATCAGCCCGACAGACAGAATCGGTGCGGAAGCGAAGAAAGATCCACCAGATCCAAATTCACTTGTAGCAAGCGCAGAGCCAATTGTGATGATGCCATTGCTCATCAAGAAAATGCTTCCACCATTGCCAGTTGGTGGGTCGCTTACGTCGATCAAAATGACGTTGATGGACTGAATACCGGTAAGAGATGCAACCCCACCACCAGCTCCGCCCCTCGCCAGCACTTGGTTAGCAAAGATACTGCCTGCCGTGGTCAACTTAACAAGCCCGCCCGTTCCAGCTTGGGACGAAGCATTGAATATTTCACCCAAAATACTGCCGGCGAATGACCCAATGATCGTGCCGCCGCTGCCCGAGCCACCGGTCGCAACGACGTTGTTGCCTGAAAACGTTCCACCGCTAAGGTTGATGCCGCCACCGTTGGCACCACCAGTTGCGCTTAAATTGCCGACATTGAGATTACTCGCGGTTAGCGAAACGAATCCACCACTCGCCGTTCCGTTGGCTCCGACGGCACCCAAATTAAGTGCAGTGACAGCATTGGCGATAACTTGACCGCCACTGCCACCTTGAGAATTCGCCCCGATGGCAGACATCACTATATTGTTGCCCGTAAGTTGAACACCACCGCCTGCAGATCCACTAATGCCAGAGACATCAATAAAGTTTCCGACAATGTCCCCGCCGGCAGTTATCTTAATGATGCTACCGGGATTACCACCGCTGCCATTTGCAATGAGATCAGCAAAGGTTACATTACCACCAGCAGTAGCAGTCAACCTAGCGGCAGTGCCGTCCGGGTTAGTCAGCGTCAAAACAGGTATGGTCAAGTCACCAACGTTTATGAGCTCGATGAGATCAAGGCCGAGGTTGGTATTGAGCGCGTTGAGTATAGATGATTGCGACAACGATCCACGCCCGGCCGGCACCGCCAGCAATCCCAGCGTATTAGTGTCTAGATTACCCATGTTCACTGATGCACCGCCGAGCAGGCTGCCCGAGCCTGACAACGTCAGGTTTTGTCCTGCTCCTGTCTGGAATCCGACTACGCCTGAAGTCGAAGCAGTATTCTTAGCCTCAATAATCCCGTTATTCACTACTGTTAGCGTGCCACTGCCGAGCGGAGAGGCACCGACAAGAACTATTCCACCGGCACCACTTGTGCCGGTGGCTTGAACCAATGAACCCAGCGAGACTGTAATGCCGAAGGAGCTGTACAGGTCGATTCTTCCGCCGTTGACTCCGTTGGCTAGGATTGAGGCTGCGTTCGGACCAACCTGCATCGGTGTATTGATCGAAGTGGTTGTTATTTGGATGCCACCGCCATCGCCTCCACCTAAGCTCGACGCCTGTATCGAGCGTCCGGACAGGGAAATCGTCTGGCTGGCGCTGGTTACACTGCCTGCATTACGAGTGCCATTCGCATTGGCAGATATCCCCTCGAATGAAATTTCTCCAGCGCTGGCAGTGAGATTGATGATACCTCCGCCAGCATTGTTGCTTCCCTCGGACTTAATTGAAAGAACAGTGATTCCCTTGATTCCGACCAATGTAACGGTGCCGCCAGTAAGTCCCACGCCTGCAAAGGAGGAGCTGGCATTGACATTTTGCAGCGACAGGAAGCCGCCCGCAGCAGCCAGATCCACAGCACCCGCACCGCCTGTGGTATCGATATCGCTGACGAAGGTAAGCGAGCCATCTGTAGTGTGAACCAATATCGATTGGACACTGCTTACGTTGATGTTTCCATCTATCCTGCGAACATTAGCTGAAACCGTGCCACCACGGAAGTCGACGGCATCTGAGATTATGTCACCGACTCCGCTTACCATGATTCCGCCACTGTAAATCGGATTGAAGACGACAGAGACTGGGGAGGTCAGCTTACCGCCCGTACCGAAGGTAATTCCTAGGGCATTATCAGCAGAGTTGCT
>CAZSNX010000347.1:0-5227 GCA_964607945.1 uncultured Candidatus Obscuribacterales bacterium | reverse complement strand
AATAACGCGAGTGCCAGCCAAGGTTTTCTCGTCCGGTTTTGAATGAACGTGATTGGAAACAACGCAAGCGTCAGGACGAACATGATCGATCGCGTAAGTTGCAGCGCTAACGCGGTTGCTCCCGTCAAGACAATGCCGGCAGCCGGATTGCCATTCAACGAGATGCCACGTACTGCCAGCCAAATTGTGACGCACAACAAGAAACAGGCAAATGATTCCGAGTAGAGTCTGCCGCTGTTGAGAACAAAAGCAGGATAGAGTGCGGCCAGCAGCCCAGCGATGATGCCGGTTTTCTTGTCCCAGCAGTGGGCTCCTATCAGCGCGATCAGCATGCAAGTCAAGCTGGTGAGCAGACACTGTATGGACACTGGAGCGGTCCAGTTGCTGATATCGCATGCGGTGCCAGTCAGCGTATAGCAGGACAGTAAATAGAGCGGAAAGACCGGACCGGAGATGAAGAAGTCTGCAAATGTGCTGAAAGCGCCGCGCACCGATAACATTGTTTCGGGCGAAGCTGTGCCGAGCAGGCAAGAGAGGGCTTTTCCCCAAAATCCTTCCGGCATATGGGCTAGTGTGGAAAGAGTTTGCGCATTGCGCAGATACTCGGCGGCGTCGCAGCTGAATGCAATGCTTGGATGCTCGGTTGCGAAGTTAAACCAGAGTCTGAGCGCGGAGGCAAGTACAACGATAGCGGCCAGCCAGGTAAAGCCCAATCCGTTTGATGAATTGGATATTTCTGTTTGGGCCCGCATCGAGGATGCCGACGAAGCGGAAATAACTGCTGGCTTTGACACTTTCAGTTACCTCTGCGCCAGAGCGCGGATATTCCTTAGTATTGTATTCACCGCTTCTTGTTAACTGGCTGAAAGCTTTCTAAGATGAGTCTTTCAGCGCACGGACGCAGCCAGGCTATCGTCGTAGTATTTATGGATCGTAGGATTGCTTAACATCCAATCGACGGTATTTTGAAATCCGCTTTGTAAATTGTGTTTGGCCTGCCATCCCAGCGCAGATATTAGTTTTCTGTTATCTGAAACCCAGCTGTTGCTGTCCCAGATTCGATTCGGCATGCTGCCCCACTGAGGCTCTGCTTTCAGTTTGAACACATTGCGAGTGACTTCCACGATCTCAGCGATTGAAGATTGAACGCCGGTTCCGACATTGAAGATTGCTCCCGGGTCGCTGGTTCTTTTCGCTGCGGCTAGCAGATAAGCATCCAGCACATCCTCGATATGAATATAGTCTCGGGCGATCGAGGGATCCACCAATATCGGCAGGGTACCGGCTATGCCTTTTACAATCAAGGTTGGAATCAAGCGTTTGGGTTCTTCATAGGGTCCATAAACTGAGTAGAGACGAAGTGTGGGCATATGCGCGCCTTTGCTGCGAGCGGTATGACAGCACAGGTGGGTAGCGGACGCCTTCGTAATTGCGTAGTAACTATTCGGCTCAAGCATCGTGTCTTCGTGGCAGGCGGTGGACTTGAAGCCGTATTCCGATGACGAGCCGGTGTTTACGAACGCTTCGAATCCGGTCTTCAGGCAGGCATCAATCAGGTTTGCCGTCCCGGTCAAATTGGTATCGATCATCTCCTTCAGGTCGGTCTGCCAGGAATAGGCGCCATGTACGGCTAAATGAAAAACCCATTCCGGGCCGATTTGAAGGACTGCACGCTCGACTTCCTCAGGGTTGGCGAGCGTGCAGTTGAATATTCTGATTGAGTCTCGAATATCAGCAAGCCGCCAAAGATCGGCCTGCTGCCGAACCAGGATGCTCACTTCGTGACCGTCGCGCACCAGCTTGCGAGCAAGATTTGCTCCCACAAAGCCGGAGGCGCCGGTAACGATTACTCGCTTCATTTGCGGGCGAGCACTTTCGAGTTGAGGAAATTCGTGTAATCGAATACGTCGAGATACTGCCAGGTCAGGGCGCGAATTTCGTCCTTTTCGGACTGCGAAAGTTCATTGGCTGTAGCGAGATTCGCTTCGGCAGTGGCTTTGCGAATCGTTCCCCAGGGATAGACCTCTGCCAGCGGCTCACCGTTCCAGCTCGGGGTCTTGAGGCTGTCAGCCGCTTCCAGTCCGAGTTTTTCGCAGACAGCCGACAATGTCTTGTGAGAGTTATCCATCACATCTTCGGCGCGCACGATATGAAAACGATTGGGATACTTTTCGCGCAGTCTGACTGCGAAGTATTGGTTCATCGTCCAACCGAGCATATAGTGCTCGAGCGACAACGGCACCGGTCGCTTCTTAGTGTCAGCATATGCCGACCACGGGTTACGCACGACGTGCAGAACATGAGCTTCCGGTAGATCCGAGAGGATCTTCTCGCCATCTACGCCGATGATCGGGCTGTATCCGACATAGACGCTTTGTTCTCCGGTACGTTTGTAGTCTTTCCAAGCTTCAAAGGTGGCTTGGAAAAAGGCAGCCATGTTGTTGGCGCGCGAGCGACCGCTCTTCTTCACCAACTCGGCGTAAATCTTCATACGCTCGTCATCGCAGAAATCGAATGGCATGTGACGAAACTTGCTGACATTGGGAGTGCGAGCCCGCACTTTGCATTCTTCGTCGATGATCGCTTTGTAGTCCTGCTCGGCAGTTGCGTTCAACTCGAATGACGGCCAGCGATACTTGGCCGGAAACATCGAAGACAGATGATCCATGACCAGCCTGGTTCCCGGCTGGGATTCGAATGGATAAACAAACATCTGGGGATGCCCGTCCAGGAATCGATGGGTGGTATTGCCACCGTTTTCATACATGGCACCAATCATCAACAATCGGAAATTTCCGCTCATCAAACTATTCTCCTTCTCCTAATCCCCATCATGCCCGACCGAAAAGGCATAAAAAAGCGACTTGCGATCGCTACTCAGTCCTGTTGCTGGAAATGCGAAACCACCCGTTTTCGAGCGCTCTAGCCATTCAATGGCGAAGATCTGATTGCCCGCCGGCCAGAAGATGCTTCCCAGGACCTCGCCAGATCTTATATCAACGGCATGAACTCCGCATATGCTGGCGTTAACGTCGAGCCCAGGCGCATACTGGCTGAAGCGTGGAATCACCCGAGAGGTGCCCACGAAGGCGATTCCCTGGTGAAAACAAAGTCCGCGCGTCCAACCGGGAAGTTTGGTTACAACGGTGAATTTCCCTGATTCGATTAAACCAAGTTCACCATATCCGCTGTTATCGACCCAAACATTTCCTTCATGCAATCTTGCCGAGTGGGGGCGAGTCAGTCCCTTTGCAATTACTTCTCGATTCGACCCGGCGAAAATTACGCCGCGCTTATCAACCGGATAATGCTCGTGACCCGGCCTCAGTTCGGAGATTGTGTCTCCGGAGGCGGAGAAGAACGAGCTTTCAATCGAATTGCCTGCCGCAATCGAATTCAGCTGGATGTAATTCTGCCCGAATGCCGGGCTGCCGGAGCTTTCAATACACTTCGGCCACCAAACTCTCTGCCAGTCGCCAGGTGCTGTTAGTTTGACGACCGCATTGTGACCGACTGCGTTGGCGTGCAATTCGCCATTGATCAAGGCCAGATCGTGCATATACAAGCAGCCCGGCAAGAAGCGAGAACGCACCGGGATAAGCGGTTTATCCTCCGGATGCTCTGATTCCATGTCGAGCCGTTCGCTTATGCTTAAGACCGGATTGAGGTCGTAGATCTGATTGGGATTGCGAGTGCTTGCGACGAAGACTGTGTCGGTCCGGCGATCCACGGCAATACCCGAGGGATGAGGCATCGGCATGAAGCTTACCGCCGGACCGGATGTGCCTACCGACATTGCAACGAGCAGATGTTCATATTCGCGGCTTACTATCAAGGTGATTCCAAGTTGGTCTAGCATTTGCCACCAACTGCCGTCCACATAAAACTCCAGCAGACGCGGATTGATTTGAGCGGCGCCCTGCCACTGGCTGACCACTTGAGCCGTATCTCGCCACTGACCGTTGTGGTGTGACCAGAGCTCATCGAGTGAGCTCTGCGGTTGCCCGGCAAGAGCTACAGGCTGATCTCTTGTTTCATTCTTCGCCACAGCTCATAGGCTCCCCAGTACATATTTACGGCAGAACGAAGGCTGGTGGTTGACTTGCCACCATGGCGCTTCGTCGATAGGACAGGCACCTCGATTATCGGGTAAGATTCCCGCCGGCATATCGCATTGAATTCAGCGTCAATCAAGTCGTTATCGCATTCTAAATCGAGTAGTTTTGAAAAAGATCTTGGAAAGACCTTTGGCGTGCCGTTGATGTCCCAGGTGGGAAGGTCGAAGAATGCGCGGCATTCCAAGTTGTACAGCAACGAACCGAGGCGGCGTTTGAGGCTCTCTCGAATCTTGCGATTGGCCTTAATTACAACTTTTGGGTAGGCGATGGCGTAGAGCAGTACGAGCGTTAAGATTTCTGGGCTCGTCCGGGCTGAATTCGTGTAGCAGAGAAGATCTCCCTTGGCTTCGCGCAGTCCTAACTTTACGGCTCTTCCCCAGCCACCGGTAGAAGAATCAAAGTGTTTGACCGCTTCGAACCGGTCTGCTAACTCTTTGCAGACTTGCACGGAGCGATCTTTGCAGGCATTGGTGACAAGAAGCAGCTCAACTGGAGATGAAAGCTTTTCCAGGGCTGTCTGATACTCATTGATAATCGGGACGATATGGTCTTCCTGATTGTGCACCGGAAGGATGATTGAGATTAAGTCAGCGGTCACACAAGCACCTCGCACAGCATATCTTTGGCGCGGGCGGCTAGGCATTCGGCTGATAGGCCGTGCTTGTTGTAGATATATTGTTGGCTGCCTGTGAGTCCGTCAGGAGTTTGCTTGATGGCGCAGCGAGTGAGCTTGCATCTAAGGTCGAATTCGGCAACGGTCTCCGAGATGAGCGACCCGAGCCCGCCGTTGGCATAGTGCGCCTCGACGGTCATCACTCGGCGAAATCTACCCAGCAGCTCCACTAAATCGGCGGTCGGAGCTGGATTTAGGCTTGCAACGATCGCCACGGTGCAGTTGATACCGTCCTTGGTCAGGGCATCAGCTGCGGTGGCAGCTTCGTATGCGATGCTTCCCATTGCCACGATCAGCAGATCGTCTCCGGAGCGAATCGTTTGGCACTGTCCAAGCTCAAATTCACCATTCAAGCCTGCCACCGAGATTCGATCGTCTTTGCCGAGCCGATAGTAGATCGGTCCCGGCAAGTTGTAGGTCTTCTCCAGTGCGGTGA
>CAZSNX010000346.1:0-5250 GCA_964607945.1 uncultured Candidatus Obscuribacterales bacterium | reverse complement strand
CGTCATTGCCAGCAAAAATACGGCCATTGGCACCAGCTGCAGAGATGCTGAAAGTCTCCGGACCAGTGAACTTCCATTTAGTCTTGCCGGTAGTTGCATCGACTGCATAAAAATTCTTGTCCCAACTTCCGAAATAAACCACGCCGTTCATCACCATCGGAGAAGAGTAGACCTTATTGCCGGTTTTGAACTTCCAAACAAGCTTGCCGTCTGCTGGCGCCAGCGCATAAAGATAACCACCGTGAGCGGTTACGAAGAGCGTGTCTTGCGCAACTGCAGGCGATGAAGTAATCCGGCCTTCTCCTTGAAATTTCCAGGTCAAGCTACCGGATTTAGTATCAAGCGCATATATACAACCATCCCAGCACCCGACGAAAACCAATCCACCGGATATAGCTGGCGACGATGATAGGCGGTCTTCAGCCTTGAAGGACCAGAGCGCTTTGCCAGTCGCGCCGTCGAGAGCAAACAGCTTACCGTTCTCGCAACCCACATAAACAGTGCCCTTATCTATGAGGGGAGAAGATTTGACTTTGTCACCCAGCTCGGCCCGCCAGAGCATCTTTCCGCTCTTTTCGGCGACCGCATAAAGATATCCATCATCAGACCCGACATATATCACCCCTTTATATATTGCTGGAGACGAGTCAATCTGCCCTTCAGCGGGAAACATCCAAAGAAGCTTGCCCTGCAAAGAAAACGGGATATCGAGTGGGACTGCGCTTGTGCGCGCTGAATTTTGTCTGAACATCTGCCAGTCAATTTCAGATCGGCCGCTGGCGGCCACGGTCGGCTTTTGGCCCAACCCTCTCAAGCCGGTAACGCCGGCCAGAAGAATTGCAGCTATCATGCCGCTGGAGATAATCAGTCTACCTTTGTTCATAAGGTCGTCTCGGAAATAGAGGGGTGATAGGCTGCCAATTATAACCCGTTGATTAACCGTCCCTGAATTCAGGCGAATTGCTCCAAATGCACTGCCTGCAAGCATTTTCACCAACCGGTGATGTCACCGGCATGCCAGGCTGATTACAAGTGGTATCTAATCCAGTGAATCTCTCAAACCTCTGTACTGCCTAAATTTCACTTCCGAGGGTTTCCGGACTGGCAAGCAAAGCCTGATGGATATGTCGCTTTATCAGTCAATACAAAGGGGGTCGAACCGGGACATCGAGCTCATCAGGTGTTCAACAAGTGCCCAAAAGCCTCACAAACTGTAACCTCGCTGCCATCGCAATTTGAAAATGACCGTCAGAAAAAATTTTTTGGATCTGCAGTCAGAATCTATTGTCTATTCAAAAAGGTGATGCTATCATCCCTGCGTGTGGGTTGGAATCAGCATTTCCATAGGAGGAAATCGAATGAACCGAGCTGAGCTCGTAGAACAAGTCGCAAAGGCGACAGGACAACCGAAGTCAGAAGTGACGAAGTGCTTGTCCGGACTTATTCACACAGTAACCGGTGCTCTTTCCAGAGGCTACAAAGTAACACTAGTCGGATTTGGAACTTTCGAGCGTCGTATGCGCAAGGCCCGCACCGGCCGTAACCCGAGAACACTGGCTCCGCTCAAGATTGCAGCAGCCAAGGTTCCGGCGTTCCGCGCTGGTAAGGAACTGAAGGACATCGTCAACGGCCGTTCCAAGCAACCAACTTTGGTGCTTGCGAAGCCCGCGAAAGCCGCCAAGCCGGCCAAAAAGGCCGCTGCTAAGCCGGCGAAGAAGGCTGCCAAACCCGTAAAGAAGGCCGCCAAGAAAAAAGGCAAAAGGTAAACACTGATCAGTATCCTTTTGGTTGGATTAGGTTAGGTAAACACATTTCGATCCACACGAAACGAGGACTCATTCGAGTCCTCGTTTTTTTGCAACCACTTTTGGTGCAACAACTTTGACTAATCCGTATTGATAAATCGGTCGAATCTCAGATAATCGGTCAGCTCAACCAGCAAAGATTCGATCGACCAGAATGAGAGCAAGTCAACAAATCAAGTAGCGGAGAGCTTCCACTTTCGCAGCCACGCGAGCTGTATTACGTAAATTGCGATTATGGAACTGGTTCTAATGCAGACGTCAATCGCCGATTGTGATCGCTTTCCAATCTTGCAAAACAAGCCCGCATAGCGCCTTGATGGTACCCCAAAGAAATTGATGGAATGTCTCTAAGCTCAACTCCCGACGGTAATTACAAAAACTTATACCTTCTAAGTTCAACATGTATCTTTCGATTACATACAGCCATTGATTAACTTATGGGATGTAAATAGCAGTCAACTCAGCGCTTCCTGGAACTCATTCCGCTCGAACCTAAGATCCCTTCACCAAATTGAGTCCAAATCACGATCGTCTAACGATCTCTGGTTTGTACGCAGTGACTGCTGATGTTTGTTCGTGGGTTTCGTCCGGCGCTTGCCTGCGCTGACCTCCCTCCGAACGAAGCTGGCTGACCGCTGCTGATAAGCAGTTGAAGGCTCAACCTGTCGGTTGTGCCTGCTCAATGCTGACCTTTTCAAAAGGAAAAAACGCCATGAGCCTGAAACAGAAGTTTCTGGTTGTGCTGGTCGTGCTTCTTTTGGGCATGTCTTTCGGTGGTGGTTACTGGGCCGGGTCGAACGCACATCGCGGCGACGTGGATCCACAGAACTACATCAAGACTGTCTTCACGCCTTACGAAAGCGGGATCGACAATTTCCTCGACTTTCTCGACCAGGCACACAAGTCGGTACACATTGCCGACTACGCTTTCACAGACCCGCGCATTGTCGACAAGCTGATCGAGCTGAAGACGAAGCGTGGCGTCGAAGTTCGCCTGCTGCTGGACAAGTCCCAGACCCTGGGGAGATCCGGGCAGGTGGAACAAACTCAGATCGACCGGCTGAAGGCTGTCGGTGCAGAGGTTTTGGTCGGCACATCCGAGAAGAAGCACCAGCTGCTCCACAGCAAATACACCGTCGTCGATGGACTGTACGTTCAGTCCGGCAGCTTCAATTACACGAAAGCAGCCAACGATCAGGCCAACACCCTGGATTTCATCCGTTCAAAGCAACGTGCGCGCCTCTTCCTCGACAACTGGGACAGGATGTATCGCTACATCAAGTCTCAGCAATCAGGGGCGAACCCTTAACATGGCTCGGCCATTCAATCTCACAAAACTGCGCAGATGCCCTCTGAAAAGGGGTTTGCCTGGGAGGTGCCTATGAGCAACCAAGAGAATCTCACACCCGGCACCAACTGCCTCGTGCGCTGGGAAACCAACGCAAAGGGAGCGGTGCCTGTCAAATCGAATCACATTGACGGCAAGCGAACCAAGAAAATCGTCTTGCCCGAACTCTCGCGGCGGAGCCAGACTCCCAAGGCTGGAGAGACCTGGGTTTGCCGGATTGAGCGGATTGTCAATCCGCAATCGCCCAACCGCGGAGCGATCGTCGTCAAGCCGTTGACACTGGAGATCGACGCGACCTTTCCAGGCGTCTGGGTAGACCCGGTAACCGCGCGCCTGATGTCGATCGTCCTGCAGAATCGCCAAAAGAATCTGATGCTGATTGGCGACCAGGGCATCGGCAAGTCGACGATTTCGCGCGCCGTCTCCACCAAGCTCAACTGGAAGTTTCGCAAGATCTCCGGCGGCACGATCAAGAAGTTCGCCTACATGCTCGGTCGGCTGCTGCCAGTCGAGAACGAAGGCAAGCAGGTCTTCAAGTGGGTCGATTCGCCGCTCGTAAAGGCGATTCGCGAAGCGATTCACAACCCCGAAGAGATCTTCTTGATCATGATCGACGAGTACAGCCGGATGGACGAGGATGCTCGCGATGCGCTGCTCGACGTGATCGAAGGGGAAGTTCGGCTGATGGCGCTGCCAAACGGTGACATCATCGAAGTTCCCTGCAACGTTCGCTTCATGGCCGCAGCCAACGAAGGCGGCCCGTTTACCGTCCGCAAGACCGACGCCGCCGCCAAGGACCGCTGGGTGATCATCAAGATCGAGCACATGCCGCATGCCGAAGAGCTAGCACACTGTTTGACCAAGTACCCCAACTGCCCCAAGGCCAAGCTCGATCAAGCGCTGACCGTCGTCAACAAGCTCCGGAAGATGCGACACGACTTGAAGATGCGCCTGTCTCAGACCATCTCCACTCGCGCCGCGCAGAACGTGGCGATGTTCCTGGCCAGCGGTATCGATCTCGAGACCGCGCTCATGACCGGCGTCGCCAATCAGTTCGAAGGCAGCAACGGCGATACCAACTCAGAAGCCGGCCGCGTCGCCAAAACGATCGTCGATCTGCTCAAGCAATCGTGACCGACGACGACGACGCTTCCCTTCAGCTAAGCCGACCAGGGCTGCTTTCAAGAGCGCCCTGGTCGGCCGAGAGTCGGCTAGCGCTTCACTTTCAACCGAAAAGGTGGGTCCAATGTCTGACAAGAAAAATCCGCTGACCAAAAGCGAGATCGCCTTTATCAAGGAACAGACGGAGCTGCTGGCGGCGGACCTGGCCTTCTACGCCAGAGGACCTGTCAGGCTGCACCTGATCGGCGGCGACCAGTACGGCTATACGTACGACGCCGGCGGCGAGGGTTCGGTGATTAACATTCACGTGAACCCTTCTGTCCTGCTCCAAATCCGCAACCGCGAGCGCGCCATCGCTGTTTGGCGCGGGCTCGGCTTTCACGAGCTCGCTCACCATCTCTGGCCGGCGCACGAACAGTACAAGATTGCCGCCGCCGAAGGCTTCAAAGATCTGTTCAACCTGATCGACGACGAGCAAAACGAGCGCCGCGGACGCAGCAAAGACCCGAGCTGGGGTGCATGCTTTCAGACGCTGGTCGCCTGGGTGATTCGCAAGAACAAAGCCTCCCGCTGGAACGAAGTAACCGGCGAAACTTCGGACCAAAAGCTACCGGACGGACCGATTCCGCCCGGCGGCTATATCGCGCGCTTCAACGAATTCCTCTACCATTTCCGCCGGCACCTGCCCGGTCCGAAAGACCCGGTGGTGGCCGAGGCGCTAGCGATGATCCCAGCCAACTTGATGGACCTGTCAAAAGATGAGCTGCTCGCTCTCACCAGGCAAGTGCATGCCGTGCTCAGCCGGGGCGTCGAAGTGCCCAAACCGGCAGATCCGGCTGCCGTTCAGCCTGCGACCACCGAACCGGAGTCCAAGAAGCCCAAGCCAAAGGCAGAGCCCGAGCCGCCGCCGAAGACACCGGAGAAGCCTGGAGGCTGGCGCGCGCTTGCCGGCTCGAAAGTTTCAAACTTTCGAGC
>CAZSNX010000345.1:0-5275 GCA_964607945.1 uncultured Candidatus Obscuribacterales bacterium | reverse complement strand
GTGGGGCGAGAGTAGGATTCATTGCCGCAGCCAACGAGCTGTTAGTCCGGATTGAGAAAGAACTCGGACCATGGACAGTCTCAGGACCGGCCCGCTGGGCTGCAACTCTGTCCTTAAGAGATCGGATTTGGCAAAGCAAGGCAACCAATCGTCTTCGCGCAGCATCACAAAGACTCTGCAAACTGCTCGCAAAGACCGGATTCACGCCAACTGGAGGAACTGCCTTTTTCCAATGGCTGGTAAGCCAAAAGGCATCTCAGCTTCACATTTTTCTAGCTGAGCGCGCAATTCTCACTCGCCTCTTCAATGAGCCGGCCAGCATTCGATTCGGACTTCCTGATTCGGAAGAAGCCTGGCAACGCCTGGAAGATGGACTACGAGCCTTCTGCGAATCTTAAATCACGAATGAAAAAGACAAGCTGTCGACGAGCCTGCGACGCACCGTTTAGGACAAGGCGGTATCAGCCTCTACGAACGATCAGGGCGTCTTCTGCGCTTGGAGAACTCGGCTGCTTTTAGGCGAGCGATGCTCTTGGAGATCGCCATTTCGCTGAGATATACATCCAGCTTATCTGCCTTCTGAGTCTTCTCTGCTTCGGCCCGAGCTTTGCGTTGATGCGCTCTCGCTTCGTCTACTTCAACATCAAGTTCTGCCAGGTCAGCCAGGATAGTCACTTCATTGCGATTTACTTCCATGACACCACCCATAACGGCAGCTGTCTGTTCCTCGCGATTGCTCGTATAACGAACGATATCGATTGCCAGTGCAGTCAACAGAGGCTCATGGTCAGGTAGAATTGCCATCTCACCATCAACGGCGCGAACCACGACTTGATCCACTTGCTCGTCGAGAACGATTCGCTCCGGCGTTATAAGTTTGAGCGTGAGCTTGTTAGCCATTTATCCTCTCCTGGAGCTTGCTTTGCGAGCCTGCTTGTCACTCGAAGCTCGCTTGTCCGAAACTTTGCCACCACCACGCCTGGAGGTGTGGTAGAGAACTTTATCGATTATCCCGTATGAAAGCGCTTCTTCCGCGGACATATAGTGATCGCGCTCGATGTCCTTGCGAACAGTCTCACGATTCTGCCCGGTGCAACGAGACAACATCTCAATCTGCGCGTTGCGAAAACGCTGTCCCTGAGCCGCTTGGATCTCCAAATTGGTGATATCACCATCTGCCTCCCAGAGCGTCTGGTGAAACATCAAAGTAGCAAACTCATAAGATGAACGCTCCCCGGTGCCTGAAGCAAGTATCTCGCAGGCTCCAGATAAGGCGTGGCCCAAACAAATAGTATTTACTTTGGCCTCGATCGAATGAATCACCGATATGATCGCATCAGCGTTATAACCGTTGCCGCCAGCAGAATTGATGAAGAGATCGATCGGTGTGGTTGGATCTTGATCGTTCAGTCGCAACAATTTCTTGATGGTTGGCAGTGTCACTTCATTTTCAAGGCGCCCGAAAAGGTAGACCCGCCGGGGAGCCGGCTTAGCCTGCGCCTTTTCGGGCTCTTTAGCTGGGGATTGATCCTGTTGCTTCTTTCCCATTAGGCGTTCGCCAGTGCTTTGGCTTGCTCCTTGACCTCGTCGATGCTGCCGACCATGTAGAACGCCTGTTCTGGCAGTTCGTCGAGATCACCGTTGAGAATTTGCTTGAAGCCCGAAATCGTATCAGCCAGTTTGACGTACTTGCCGGGACGACCGGTGAACTGTTCGGCGACGAAGAACGGTTGTGAAAGGAATCGTTGAATCTTACGAGCTCTTTGCACGGAGATCTTATCTTCCGCGGACAACTCGTCCATACCAAGGATGGCGATGATGTCTTGCAAGTCTTTGTAACGCTGCAGTGTCTGTTGAACTGCACGGGCCACGTCGTAGTGCTCTTGCCCGACTACTTCCGGCTTGAGCGCGGTACTTGTACTGGCAAGCGGATCGACTGCCGGATAAATTCCCAATTCGGCAATCTGTCTCGATAGCACGGTTGTAGCATCCAAGTGACCGAAGGTTGTGGCAGGAGCCGGATCAGTCAAGTCATCGGCTGGCACATACACGGCCTGCACAGATGTGATCGACCCTGCCTTGGTGGACGTGATTCGCTCTTGCAATTCACCCATTTCATTGGCGAGCGTCGGCTGATATCCGACGGCAGACGGCATCCGTCCCAGCAGCGCGGACACTTCCGCTCCCGCTTGAACGAATCTGAAAATGTTGTCAACGAACAGCAGCACGTCCTGGTGATTGACATCGCGGAAGTACTCAGCAACTGTCAACGCCGACAATCCAACGCGCATACGAGCACCGGGCGGCTCATTCATCTGACCGTACACCAGTGCAACTTTGTCGATCACTTTTGATTCTTTGAACTCGTGCCAGAGATCGTTCCCTTCTCTGGTTCTCTCACCGACGCCACCGAACACGGAGTAACCACCGTGGTGCATAGCGATGTTGTGAATCAACTCTTGGATAATAACTGTCTTACCGACTCCAGCTCCACCGAACAGTCCGACCTTTCCACCTTTGATATACGGCTCGAGCAGGTCGACGACTTTGATGCCGGTCTCAAAAAGAACCGTGTCCGTTTGCAGCTGCGTCAACTCCGGACAAGGACGGTGAATCGGCCAGCGTTCACAATCTGTAATTTCAGGATCTTCGTCCACACATTCGCCAAGCACATTAATGATTCTGCCAAGGGTCTTTTCACCGACCGGAACCGAGATAGCTTGCTTGGTGTCAATCACCTTCATTCCGCGTGTCATGCCATCGGTCGAGCTCATCGCTACCGTTCTGACTCGGTTATCGCCCAACATTTGCTGTACTTCGACTGTTACCTTGACGTCTTCACCAGAAGGGTTCTTCCCAACCACGTGAAGCGCATGGTAAATCTCCGGCAGTTTGCCGCTTGCAAACTCGACGTCCACAACCGGACCGATAACCTGTACAACGCGACCTTCGGTGTCTGTAAGTGTTGTGCTCATTTGGTCTCCGAAAAAGAGAATATGCTAACGCAGGCACGCACCTTCGACTGTGCCGGCTAAGCCGGCTGCTCGGTCGCCGAAGCGACGTCGCATTTTCAACTGCTGAGGAGACTCGTGCCTGGCCTCCCACGCATTTGCAGCGCGCTCGATCTTAGCAGCTGCTATATAGTTGCCAATCAGGTCTTTATGATAGTTTTGCTAATTGAGCAGCCCACAATTACCTAAGAAAGCGATTGCCTTGACATCGGAACTCCAGCGCCAGCTATTTCATCATTTCCTCAGAATCTTGGCCCTTATGCTGGGCGGGACGCTGGGCTATATGGTTGTAGAGCGCTGGAACTGGCTCGACTCCATCTTCATGACCGTTACAACCCTAACCACGGTCGGTTATGGCGAAGTCCACCCACTTTCCAGGAACGGGCAACTTTTCACTATAGTATTTATTCTCACAAGCGTCGGATTGTTTCTGTACATCGTGAGTGATGTCGTAGAGATATTCCTTGAAGCTAACCCGACTGCAATTTTTGGATTAAGGCGAATGAAAAAATTGATATCCCAGCTCGACGGACATCAAATAGTTTGCGGCTACGGCCGCACTGGAGCCGAGGTTTGCAAGCACTTTCAGCAAAACAATGTTCCATTCGTAATCATCGAATCCGAACCAAGCTCCGTCAAGAAAGCGGAAGAGAACGGTTTGCTTGTCATTCAGGGCGACGCATCTTCCGATGACATGCTCCTTGCCGCGAAGGTAGATCGTGCGGCCGGAATTGTTTGCGCACTTCCTGACGACACAGCAAACACTTTTATCGCACTGTCAGCCCGTGGACTCAATGCCGCCATCACGATCGTTTCAAGGTCGGCCAATCCGGGAGCAGACGCAAAAATGAGACTGGCCGGCGCGCACATGGTGATTTCGCCTTATGTAATTTGCGGACGACGAATGGCAACTGCCGTAACTCATCCCTTGGTTATGGAGTTCTTAGATGTCGTAATGCACAGCCCAGGTGAAGATTTGAGAATGGAGCAGGTTATTATCGGACCGAGCTCCCAGCTCGTCGGCACAACCCTTGGATCAGCTCACATAAAGCGCATTTCAGGCGCCATGGTTTTAGCAATGAAGCAAGATGGTAAGCTTATTACAAATCCGCCTACCGAGATGGTATTCCGGGAAGGGGATATATTGATAGCGCTGGGCACGGAACAAGAGTTGCGTAAGCTTTCAGAACTATCAGCAGCCCACAAGATTGAGGATTAATTCATGAGCGGGAAACCGGAACAAGAGGAACAGGCATCTGTAATCACGTTGGAAGGTGACGACGGGCACTCGTACTCCTGCCAGATTCTTGACATATTCAACTTCGAAGAGAAGGAGTATGCTTTGCTCCTCAATCTGGGTGAAGTAAACAACGAAGGCGAAGAAAGCGAAAATCAAGGTTCGATCGTTGTAATGCGCCTGACTGAAAGAGGCGATCAATCGGTTTTCCAAACAATCGAATCGGAAGAAGAGTTCGAACGAGTAATTGCTCACGTCGAAGATATGGTCAAGCAAGCCGAAGAGGCTGCCGCAGAGTAGCTCATCTCGGTTCTCAATCAACGTTGCATCATCGCCGACCTGTGGCGATGATAGAGTTAGATTTGCCGGCTAACCTTGAGAACCATGCTTTCCGAAGGAACCATTATCAAAAACTACATGTTGACGAGGGTCCTCAGTAAGACCCCGTTGGCTTGTTTGTTTCAGTCTATAAACGTAGACACGGGCGAACGCTACTTGACCAAAGTCGCTAGAACGACTTGGTTGGACACGCCAGGCACCATTCAATCGCTCGGCTTTGATTTCAGACCAGGACAATCACTGCCCTGGAAGCCAACACCGTCGGATATCATCGAGACTGAGTGTGAATTTCTCGACCAGATAAAAGAAATGCAGCTGGCCTTGCCGCGGCCAGTCGAATGGGGATATAGCGAAGACTCTTTCTATGTGACTTACGAGTTTTTTGACGGAGTTTCCCTGGATGAAGTCTTCGAATCAGGCACTGGATTTACCATTCAAATTCTAATCGGGCTACTTGAAGAAGTGGACCGCTTATCCGTCCATGGCATCTCGCATGGGAATCTGCAGCCATCAACTATATTGGTCGGTCAAGGCTCTGTTCTCTTAACTGACATTACTCACCCAATCACCGTCAGAAGCAGCAGACAGCACAAGCGTTTGCTTCGCTGCATTACAGTTCCGGAATTCTACCCATTTTTGGATCCCAGTCAAGATCAGCTGGCAATGGGAATCTTGCTCTACACATTGG
>CAZSNX010000344.1:349-5277 GCA_964607945.1 uncultured Candidatus Obscuribacterales bacterium | reverse complement strand
GCTGCCAAACTTACGGTTGAGCTCAACTATCTCGTCCACAACGTATTCCCGCAGGGAGGCTGTGCCTAAAATCAGCAGAAACTCGTGATCTGGGCAGAGAAGAGCGGTTTCCATCATCTGCTCGTATCCCTTTGACCAGAGCGATGCCCCTACGCGCAACACTAACTTTCTATCTTTCTTGAAGTATGGTGCGTAGAGATTCTCGTTGAACGCAGCTGTTATCTGCTTGAGTTTGTCCGACCGGTAGCGCAATTGCTCCATCTGATCTGGAAACAAGAATACCTTCCGAATGGTTCTGCTGCGATTCAATGCGTAGACCAATTCGGGGGTCATTTCAAATCCATGAGCTCTAACTGTTACCGGCAGATTGTTCGCCTCCAGCATCGGCTCGTAGTTCTGAGCGATGTGCAGCCAGTGAGTGTGCACTATTTGCGGATTGACCTTTTTGATTGCCTCTTCGATAGTGCCTTTGTGAATACGCACTTCCGTGTCATGGGCTACCGCCACATCAGTCTCTGCCCACACTTCCACATGCACGCCCAGCTTTCGTACCGCACGTATCTCTGTTTCCACGTAGCTTTGCGTTAACTGCGGATATTGCCACATTGCATACAAGACACGCGGCTGCGATGGTGCCACACCACCTGGCGTGCTTGTTGTAATTACTGATCGGCTCTTGCTGTGATCGACCGATTCGGTTATACGGCCTTTTGCATCCGAGAAGTATAACGATCCGATGATTGGAAGAGCTTTGACCGCTCCCTCTCGCGTGTACCGCAAGACGAGATCCCAGTCGACAAGGCTCTCCAGGGTTTCATCGAACGCACCGAATCTAGCGAGCAGCTCTTTGCGATGTGAGAACACATTCAAATCTATGAAATTGTCTACCCGGAGCTGAACCGAGTCCCACGGTTCGAACCTTGTCTTGAATTGTCTGGGAGAACGAGTGTTTTGGACCAATTGCGCGGTGTAAACGCATTGAGTGGTGGGAGATTCGGCGTATGCAGCAACGATTTTAGTTAGATAATCCGCAAACCAAATATTATCCGAGTCCAGGTAGGCAATCACACTTCCTTTCGCAATTCCGAGTCCAGCGTTGCGAGCGGCGCACACTCCACTGTGCTCGCGGCCTAGGAATGTGAAACGCCCGTCTTTCAGGAACTCCTCGACAACGCTGGTGGTATCATCTACGCTACCATCATCGACTATGATGCACTCCCAGTTCTTGTGGCTCTGGGCTTGCACGCTCGCCAGAGCTCTTGGAAGAAGATGGGCTCTGTTCCAGGTCGCAACAATGACGCTCACGAGAATTGAGTCGGGATTGGTTGATCGGTTTTGCGTTTGCGGCTCACTTTTGCTGCCGGTAAGCGATTCCAGGTTCTTGGCTTCGCGGACTGTGGTTGTTAGCCGCAATGCTGGTTTGAGCCGAGCTTCTAGCCAGCGAATGGGGGCTGTAATCTGCCACGATTTACTGCGACGCACCTTTCTAATAGATCGTTTCAAATGAAGCAGATAACTGTCTTCACCCAGTGGCTGGCTTACTATACTGTTGAATTCTTCTTCCGGGCTGTCCATTCTTTCCTTAACCGAGGAAGAAAGCTGTAATCTCGAATTGAGTTCGCGCAAGGACTTGGTGAGGCGCCAAGAGCGGCTGCCGAGATATCGGCGGAGCTCTCTTTCCCGCGACTCGATCTGCAATTGCATGCGTAGCTTGGTGAAACTGCCGTCAGCTCGCTCGGCCAATGTTGCCAGAGCGTGAGCGGCGATGCGTCGAAATCCCGCTGGGTCCGCCATTATTGAGTTCGCTTCCAGCGCATCTAATTCTTCCGTCAAGTCTTCGTAATAAATCATCTGGGACATCGTGTCCAGAGCGCACTCGATGAATTCGCCTTTGGTGCGACCAATCTGCTCGAAAAAGTTGCTGTATTTATCGCCAATTGCAAACATGTCGGGAGCAAAGAGAATGTTTTTCATGTTGCGCGCGGTGCAACTATCTTTATGGTGCCGAAAGCCGCACAAGGCTTCACCGATGTGGAAGTAGCGAGCGTTCAATGCGATTCGCAGCCAGTACTCCAGATCACCTACATGAAAGTAACTGGTGTCAAATCCGTCGCCGATAAACTCATTTCGAAAAATCACGCAGGTTGGCTCGCCCACGTGATTCACCACCGGAAACAAGCTTTCTCTCAAAAGATCGAGCCCCGCGATCGGTATGCCGGCTGCCAGGCTGGCTGGGCGTTTGGCCATCGGTGGATTGATCTGGCGTCCAGCAGCGTCGAGCTGAAAGCGATCGGTGCTGACGAACCCCACGGACGGATTCTGCTCGAGAATGGAGATCGTCTTTTCGAGATATTGCGGCAAGAGGATGTCATCTTGAGCAAATGGCTTAATTAGCGAGCCCTTCGCCTGCCGCATGCAGATGTTGTAATTCTCGAACAGTCCGGCGTTGTGTGAATTCTGAATGACCCTTACACGGCTGTCTTTGCTTGCAAAATCCAATGCGATTGCCGCCGAATCATCAGTTGAGCAATCATCAACAATGATCAGCTCGAAATTGGTGTATGACTGAGCAAAGACGCTGTCTATCGCTTCTGCGAGAAAACGTTGACCGTTAAAGACTGGTAGGCAGACTGATACGAGGCTGCCGGAACGCGCTGTCAAAAGTCCACTCCTACCGGAAGACGGAGACTAATCAAGACACTGCGGCATTTTAGCAACTCCACCTTGCAACACCTGAGAGACACGTCACTTTTGCGAGGTGGACTGCAGCTCCCATTGCGAAAGACCTTAAGAAATGCATACTAACTAGCTGCGCATTTCGCAGGCTGTGGGTACTATGTATAAGTAGCAATGCTGCCGATGTATTGGGTCTCTTCTCAAATCGAGATAAACAAGGGACAATTTGCATTGTAGTCCGTCTGTTCAAGACGGGGGCTTGGCTCAGTTGGTAGAGCGTCTCCTTTGCACGGAGAAGGTCAGCGGTTCGAATCCGCTAGCCTCCAAATTTTAAGGACAGATCAATGTAGATGAGGGTGAAATCAAGTGATTTTGCCCGGTTTGTTATTTAGATTGGCGAATCTTCATGGCGTCCTGAAGGATAGGTCTGATACTATCTGCGAATGTCAGGAGAGCGCTGGCTTAGCGGGCAGGCTGGTGCGATCTGAGCAGGATGGCCAATCTTGCCTGTGCGCAGGTAGTAGGTTCTCGGCACAATTCAAATATGTGGATCATGGGACTAAGGCAGTGACAACCAATCAAATCTCTCCGCCACCTTCTGTTCGATTTGTCGAGCGGGATTCCAAATTGAGGAAGGCTCTCAAGAGGCTGGATCCGCTTCGGGCGCTGAATGATTGGATGCGTGGGACCGATTACTATCCGGACTACAAGGCATTTGGTCATCGGCCGTCCTACTTATACTGGCTCTTGCGCGGTAAGCCTGCCCGCATTCCGCATCGCCTTAAGCAATTGACGGTTGAGCAATATGCCGGGGAATTCAAGCTGGCAGTCATGATCGAAGCCGGAACTTACTACGGCGAAATGGTTGATGCAATGAAGTCGAGATTTCAGGAGATATTCTCGATTGAAATTGATAATGGATTGGCCCAGTTGGCTAAAAGACGATTCGCCCGTTTCAGGCACATTCATATACTTGAAGGCGATAGTCAGGTAATCATCCAGGAGTTGCTGGCAAAGCTGAATCGCCCAGCGCTATTTTGGTTGGATGCCGGCTACTACGGATTTGGCAATCAAGAAAGCAATCGAGATAGGCTGACTGTTGAGTTGGAGTCGATTCTGCGGCATCCGATTAAAGAGCATGTGATCGTAATGGACGATTGCCACGGCCTCAATGGCGAGAATGGCGTGCCGACGCTGGCAGAGCTTATCAGTCACCTCAATGCCAGTTTTCCGGATAGGCAAGTTGCTGTCGAGTACAACTTGCTGCGTATTACGCCGCGGAAGAAGTAGTTTCGTTCGGCTCAGGAGCCGGAGACGACTTTTAGAGCCTCAATTCAGGTCTAGCTTTGACGCGCCCGATTCGTTGGGAGGATAACTGCGTCGGATTCAGGGTTTGGAGTGCGTTGGAGTCCAGAGTTAGACCTAAGAGTTTGTCGCCAATAGCAACCGTTGCGTACTTGGGTGTTTCACAAGCTTGAGTGCCAACATCTGCTCATGCCGGTTTCGGCTGTTGGCAGAAAGTTGCTCGCATCTTCCTAATATATGATGTGTGTCGACTGATTTTGAGAGTAATTCTGAACAAAAGATTGAGGACGAGGGGTGAAACCCTTATTGCAGGCTGGTTTTAGGCGGTCAATTTGGTGGTTGGAAAATGGTGGCAGACTGGAAAATGTTGCAGACCTCGTAACAAAAGTCGCCTGTGAGCGCACTGCCGGCGCTTCAGCGAAGTCGCCAAAAACCTGAGTGCAGGCGGGTTTCGAGCGCAGGCTGAAAAATTGACTGGATCTTCCAAAAGAAAGTTGGTCAGTTGAGACACAATTCAGATACAGAGTGGCGAACTCCGAAAGTTATCTGGTATCATTGTCATTCCTGGGGTTGAGAAACACCCCGTGGCGGCCAACCGTGAGGCCGAACAATTCCGGCCCTGTACCCTGAAAACTGCATATTGAGTGTCCGTAATTCACCAATGTGTCCGGACGATTTGGCGGTGTCCTGCCGCTAAATTTGGATGCTAAACATAAGAAGCATCCTTAAGTCACGGACGTTGGTTAAGCTACAAAGAGCGCACGGTGGATACCTAGGCGCCAGCAGCCGATGAAGGACGCAGTAAACTGCGAAAAGCCGCGGGGAGTTGTTACAGACTTAGATCCGCGGGTTTCCGAATGGGGCAACCCTGCCAGAGTAATGTCTGGTAACGTCCGCCTGAATACATAGGGCGGTTCGAGGTAAGCCGGGGAACTGAAACATCTTAG
>CAZSNX010000344.1:0-339 GCA_964607945.1 uncultured Candidatus Obscuribacterales bacterium | reverse complement strand
CCCAGCCAGAGTAACGTCTGGTTATCCTGCACTGAATACATAGGTGCATGAAGGCAAGCCGGGGAACTGAAACATCTTAGTACCCGGAGGAAAATAAAACAAAACAGTGATTCCCTCAGTAGCGGCGAGCGAACGGGGAACAGCCCAAACCTGTATGACGAAAGTCATACAGGGGTAGTGGGACTCTATACGAGATGGGATGACGGTAGTTGAAGTGTAGGAAGAAGCACACCAGAGACGGTTATAGTCCGGTAAGCGAAAACGTCTGAACCTCAGGAGTATCCCAAGTAGTACGGGGCACGTGAAACCCTGTACGAATCAGCCGGGACCATCCGGTAA
>CAZSNX010000343.1:2459-5278 GCA_964607945.1 uncultured Candidatus Obscuribacterales bacterium | reverse complement strand
GGAGCAGGAGATAAATGCTTTGCCATTAGGCATTTTCTCCTGCTCTTGCTTTGACGGATTTTTATTATCACTTATAGTGTTAGACAACTAAGGTTGAGCGACGCCGCTTACGCTAAAATTCTCGGCTATCTTGACTCGGAGGGTTTTCGAAATGACACGCAATGGACTGTTGTTCCTGGCATCGCTCTTGTTGGCTTCATCGGTTGGATTCATGACCAATCATGTCGAGGCAAAAACAGATAAGAAATGGACGATTACCGAGCGCTCAGAAGCGTTGAAGAAAGAAGTCGATGCGGGTCAAAAAGCTGGCGAGCTCACCGCCAAAGAGAGCGAGTCGCTCAAAGAGCAGGCAGGCAAGATCGACGCCAAGATAGTCAAGATGAAGTCAAAGAATGACGGGAAGCTCTCCTACGACAATGAGAATACCCTGGAAAAGGACCTCAACAAGCTGAGCCTGCGTATTCAAAAGTTGAAGCTGGAAAAGCGCGTTCAAAAGTAGCTTTTCGCGTCGCCAACGGTTGCTATCGAGCCGCTGCTTACCGGAAAGAAGCAGCCGTCAAGCGGCGAGTCTAAAACAACAGATAAGCAAGTCCTCACATCGCATAACTGGACAATTAGGTTCGGCGATGGTAAGGTCATTCGGCGCACATTGGCGTTTCGACGTCATCGAGCGCCGCCAGGGATCGAGCTTGCGCTCGAAATCCGGGGGAAGTGTGGTGAAAGTCCACCGCTGTCCCGCAACTGTAAGCAGCTCAGGCTGCAAGTCAGAGTACCCGCCCCAGGCGCACATAACACATCCTCTTCGAGGCAAAGAGAGATGCGATAACCCTTGCGGCTCAGCCCGCAGTGGATCAGCATTTCTCCTGGCTCAATCGAACCAGGAGTTTTTTATCGGTATTTAGCGACAATCCCGGAAATCTTCGAAGAATCAGTTTGGCTTGCACCGCATATAGTGGCAGACTCCGTCTGTTCACTTTTTTGTTTTTGACGAGATAATCGATTGAAACGCGCACAGAAAGCTGGTTTTAGCATTTCAAGATGAATCAACCGCGCTAACCGATCATCGCTAAAATGATCGGTAAAACAGCCGATCAACTTTGTAATACGACCGGCATTGTCGTTAGAGTGAGAAGCATCACTTTACTTTCACTCAATCAGAGAACTCTCTCGAGAATTTACCTGCAAACTCTTCCATAGCCGCTTTCGAACCATCTGAGACGTACATCTAGCGATGCGTGTTTTGAGTGTGCGCATGACAGTCGTCGCCTGCCCACCGGCCGGCCGCGATTTGTTTCGTTCGAGCGAGCGGTGGACTTGATTGCAGAAGATTGGAGCAAGTCATGACAAACAAGAACATTCTCGTGCTCGGAGCGGGTGTGAGCGGACTAACTACCGCCCTCAAGCTCCTGGAGGCCGGGCACAAAGTAACCATCTGGTCGAAAGACCAGGACGGTGAAATGCCGCCGACCTCCCACAATGCCTACGCCTTCTGGTTGCCGGTGAAAGCCGACAGCGACCCGCGCGTCGAGCGCTGGGCGAACGAGGCATATTCGGCGTTCGAGCAACTGTCGCATCTCACCGGCAGTGGTGTCACTATGCGCACCATTCTCGAACTCAAGGTCGTTCAGGAAGAGCCCTGGTACGGGCAGAAGCTGGCCTGTTTCCGCCATGCGGCGGGCGGCGAAGTGACCAATCAGTACAAAGATGCTCATATCCTGGACAGCGCACCGGTGATCGATCCGGTGGTCTATCTCCCCTGGCTGAAAGGCAAAGTTGCCGCCGCCGGTGCCATCTTCTTTCAGAAGGACGTGACGGCGCTCGCTGATTGCCCGGCTGAATTCGAGCTGATTGTCAATTGCACGGCTCTCGGCTCGAGACAGCTGGCCGGCGATCAAGAGCTTTATCCGGCCAGACTGCAGGTTCTTAAGCTGAAGCACAACGGTTTCGACAAGGTCGTCTTCGACAGCGAAGGACCCAACAAGCTGTGCTGTGTCGTTCCGCAGTCGGACTACATCAAGATCGGAGCGGTCTACGATGAGCGCAACGAGTCGATGGAAGTCGATGAAGAGGCGACCGCCGGCATTCTGGAGCGCGTGACAAAAATGATCCCGGGCTTCAAAGCCGATGCCTGCGATGTTCTGAGCGTCACCCGCTGCTTGCGCCCCAAACGCGCCGCCACCCGGGTAGAGCCTGAAAAGCTCGCCGACGGGCGTTGGGTCATTCACAACTACGGACATAACGGCACCGGCTACATCGTCTCCTTCGGCTCGGCTGCCGAAGTAGCCAGCTACGCTGCCGCCCTTCAGTAAGAGCTCAATCTGATTCATTCGCCCTAGACACTCCCCCAAACTCATACAGGAATGGGAGCACACGTGAGTGTAACGATTCGACCAGCCGTTCAATCAGACCTGAAGCAGCTTGCGCGCGTCAATCACGAAAGCTGGCGACAAGTTTGCCAGGGTCGAGTGGAACAGCGCTATCTGGATGCTTTCACATTCGAAGAATGCTTGTCGAACTGGCAAGCGCGGTTCGAGCAGCTGCAAGAAAAGTTCGAACGGCTACTGGTCGCCGA
The DNA here is from genome assembly GCA_964607945.1 of uncultured Candidatus Obscuribacterales bacterium. GTDB lineage: Bacteria > Cyanobacteriota > Vampirovibrionia > Obscuribacterales > Obscuribacteraceae > JAGVKB01. Next base: position 2,706 of record CAZSNX010000343.1, on the reverse strand, counting down.
ACGCAACAACTCTGTTGCCGGCTTCTGCTATCACGGGCCAAGCAGAGACGGCGACAGCGGCGGCGAGCAGACCGGACAGATTTACTTGCTTTACCTGAGCCCGGAGGCGATCGGCACCGGCTTGGGAAGTACGCTGTTCAACGCAGCAATCTCCGAACTGTCGAAGGACGGCTTCGTACAAGCAACTCTCTGGGTGCTGGTTCTTAACGAACGCGCCCGACAGTTTTACTCTCGACACGGCTTTTCT
>CAZSNX010000343.1:0-2449 GCA_964607945.1 uncultured Candidatus Obscuribacterales bacterium | reverse complement strand
GCACCGGCACCGCCCGCCTGCGTTACCACCGACTGCTCTCTTAAGCGATCGCGTGCACCTAATTCGCCTGAAATTCAGGTGTACAGGAGTACGACACATGAACACCAATTCGCCTTTCCAGCCGAAACTCGTCCACGAGCCCGGCATGGGCACGCTTGAAGTTTTCCCGCTCGATACCTCCGAACAGTTCCTCTTCACGCTTCTGAAGGACCTGTTCGAGAACTACTGGTCTGAGGTGCAATTCGGCATCTTGATCCAGGGGTCGGTGCTCGAGCTCTCCGCTCCGCAGAAACCGGAGAAGGTGGCTCTGTTCGACGGCTATCTGACCGTCGAATTCGGGCAGTGGCATCACATGCACGTCTGCCTCGGCAAGAGCGTCGGCACCGGCTGTGAGCCCACCCCACCCGATGTGACCGAACACCGCCGCCCGGCGCGCGCGGAATTGTACCGCAAGCTCAACAAGAACGGGCATCCGACCTTCTGGGCCTTTCGCATGTTCAACACCAAGGACGAACAGCTGCTGACGGTCTTTCTGCCCAACCCGCTCCTGACCAAGGACATGCAGTACCAGAAGGAGCCGGACTGGTCGCGCCTGACGATCTGGGATTACCTGCGCAAGACCTATCTGGGGCTCGATCCCGATCCCAAGGATCGCACCGCCGGCAAGTTTAGCCATGACTAAACCGAGTCGGGCTCTCGGCAAGTGAAATCGGCGGGCCGCCGTAAGACTGGCTCTTACGCGCGGTCCGCCGGATCCGTTCGCAAACGGCACCGGATGTCTCAGCAAGAAGCAGGAATCCGATGCCGTTTTTTCAAAGCTTTAATTACTATGTGTTTTAGTGTTTCAATCAAAAAAAGCACCAGGAGAGAAGTCGGCTTAAAAGCAAACTTTCTCCTGGCAGAACATAGCCGGATGCAATCACACAGCCATGCTCTTTCGAGACGAACTCCTGCGGACAGGGCAACCTGGTCGGCAATCAAGAGCCAGGCTTCTCTTTCTTGGCCAGACGCAAGATGCGAATGCAAAGCAGGTTGGTTACGGTAAAAAGCGCTGCCGCCCAGAGCAACGGTGTAAGCCGACTGTCGAAGACATGGACGTAGAGCAGCGAACCGAAGTTGGATGAAACTTGTCCGGCAAGAGTGCCGATCGACATCCAGAGAGAATAGGTGAACCCTTCCGATCCTTCCGGACAATAGTCGGCTGCCAGTGTCAAAGACGCTACCGTGGCTGCCGACGAGACTGCTCCGGCAAACAGATTCACCAGAATGGCGCTGACTGAACCTTGCAGGAACAGGTACGAGAGCGTGCCCAAGGTCGCTAGGACAACTCCAATTCTCAACAAACCGGCGAGCTCGAACCGCTTTGAGAGCCAGGAATAGCCGACCGTACCGGCGATTGCACCGAGATACCAGACGGCATGCAGGAAACCGATGAAATCCTGGCGAAAGTTCAGCTCGTCGGTCATGTGGTAATAGAGCGGCGTATAGAACGCAGGGTGCAAGTTGTAGAAGAACAGAAAAGCGCTTACCACCCAGAAGGTCCGTGACGAGAACGCCTGCTTAAGCTTGCTGCCATCGCTTCTCAGCGTGGCCAGATCAACCTTGGACCTTGGCTCGTCGATCAACCACCAGGCTCCGACCACGACCACCAGCGGAGCAAAGGAGACGACAAAGGCCGAGACGTGAAAGGCCTTGTCGGGAGCAAACACCTGCGCTAGCCAACCACCAGCCATAGACGTTGCTGCAGCCGCCACGCTGTACCACATCCACTGTTGGTTGAGGAAGACGCCTCTCATTCCGCCCTTGCCGCTCTCAATCGTCAGCGCACCGGATACGGTGCTTGAAACGGCCATGCCGAAGGAGATTAACATGAGTGCGAGTAGGATTTCGCCAGGCTCGCTCAAACCGGTCAACCAAAAGTAGGCTAACGCCGCCAGACCATTGGCCAAGATCAAGTACGACTTGCGACGATAACCGAATACAGGCAGAAAGTCCGAGAGCAAACCATAGAGCGGTCTAATCAGCCAGGGGATCATCAGAGCAGAGAGGTACTGAGTGATCCGGTCAGGAGCCCAGCCGTAGACAGACTTAAGGTAATAACTGAGCGGCTGCTGAATCAGCCCGTTGGCGTCGCCCAGTCCGTCTGCCAGGTTGACAATGGCAAAAAACAAAATCAATCTGCGAACCTTGTCTTGCGCACCGCCGGGTAACTTTGGAGAACCGGTCATGCTTTGACTCCGTCTAAGGCGTCGAAAGTGCGAGGTCTATTGATTCGAGAAATAAATCGGATCGCACTTGCGACTGGTAGATAAATAGGGGAGCATGCGAAAACCGAGCGACAAGCCGGTTTCCTAATCCCGTACAACTAAGGCGACTCTTCCGGCAGCCAGTAGCGAGTCAACGAGAACTCGCCGGTATTACTCGATAAAGTCTTGCTGCCGTTCAAATG
>CAZSNX010000342.1:0-5283 GCA_964607945.1 uncultured Candidatus Obscuribacterales bacterium | reverse complement strand
GCGATTTGCTTTCGCTATCCGAAATAAACCGCTCCAGCTCAGACAGGTCCGCCGTTTCTTTGCTCTGCGAACTGATGTCCTTAAGAGAAAGTGGTTTACCCTGGACGAGCAGCTTGTACAACTTGGAGTTCGCTTGAAGCTGGTAGCGCTTGCCGTTCACCGGCTCCAACGACTCGCGAAAGAACTCGGCAGTTACAAACAGCTCTTGCCGTTCGCGCTCCAGCAACAACACCGTACAGCGATCGAGCCCAAAATGCCAGCCGACAGCTTCGCTGACACTCTCCAGTAGCAGTCCGGCATCAGAACTCCGTCGAATCAACTGCTCAATCTGCTGAAACAGCTTGAAAAATCCGGAATTAGTGAGATTCACGTACATATGAAAACTCTAGTGAAGTACCGCCAAGGTTTTCTTACAGCCTCTTCGTGCTACCCCTAGTCACACAAATACTTGACTACCGTAAATTTCTCGAATATTCCACACAAAGAGTATCACCCTGCATGATTCAGGCCCATCCATATCTGGTCTTAGCACCAAGTCATCATATCGGGTATCCCCTAAGCCATTATCTTTGCCAACAGACTAAGCAATCTGCTTATTCTTGTCGTAACTTCTGTTCCGGTCGACCCAACCCAACTTTGTGAAGTCAATGGCAGCCAAAAAACTATCAAACAAAAGAGTTACAAAATTTTGCCAAATGCGTCCGGCAGTGCTCATTTTTCAGAAATGTCGCAAAAACTCAAAATTTAATCATCACCACAGGTTGTCAATTTCTTGATTTCCGAAAGTATTGCCCACCAGATAATCAATTCAGCCTCTTTTACTTGAGAACCATTTGGTATAGAATTAATATATCTTCATACTCTCCGACCCCGTAAAAAAGCATGGAATCTCGCTCTAAACGCAATCTCAAACGCCAATTTGGCAAACGATTAGTAGAAACGGCGATGAAATCTCCGACTCTGCTAGCCGACTTAGGCAGAATTCGACTTGAAGGAGTAAAAATTCGTCTGGTCGATGGACCCTGTCGAGCCTATTACGATCGCAAGAAGCGCACAATTTACATTGGTCGCTGGTGTCCGCGCAACTACAAACTAATCAGTATCGCGCACGAGTTCGTCCACGCACTCGTCAAACCTACCATCGATCCCGTCCCAGGCAAGACTGGCCGCCAGGAATTCATCGATCGCTGCTTGGAGGAGGAGACGGAAGCAATCGTCCACGAAATCGAGATCGTCAAGGAGCTTATCTTGGCAGGTGTCAAGGTCGACCCCAAGGAATTGGAATGGCTTAATCGCTACAAGCGCGGTGGTCGTCGGGCGATTAGAAAGGCACTCGAGAAAACAATTACTTCGACGACCGGTGAGGATTATCCGGAGTACTACGGCAGCTGGTATGACGAGATGGTTCCACCATCAAAACGAAAACCCTGACAAGACAGAATTCGTCCCTCTCACCGCAACCAGATGCACTCCCCAGCCTCTTAGACCAAAGCGCTGCCGAGCTTTCGGAGGCTGTTAGATTTTCTCGGGAATTTCTAACAGCTGGCTAGACCAAAAGAAGTGAGAAGTGAATCCAAAGGTTAATGCTCAGCGTTTGATTAGTCGCTATAAGCCAGGGGAGCATGTTCGTGTTCGTCAACACTGAAGGGCTCGGATGTCAACGGACGCGCATCCGGCACCATCATTCTGATTTGCTCTGCTACATACTTTGCTTGGCTAACATGAGCGTGCAAATGAATCGTCTGGAAATCAATTTTGACAATTGTGCCATCCGCAGCCGTGACACTACGATGCTTAATCAAGCTGTTCGCCTGGTTGAGGATATCACGGGGGTCCTTCAGGATTGCCCGAGTATGAGTATGGGGTAGCAGATTGCCGTTACTGTCGTAAACCCGATCGACCCAGGCCTCTCCGGCCACTCTAATACCGGCCTTCTCCCCGGCAGCAAGCAAGTTGTTGCCTGCCGGACCGATCAGCACCAACCAGCGATCGAACTCCGAACACGCTCGAGCGACCGTTGTTGCGACCCTAACATCGTGAAACATCTGCCGGTAAAGGAAACCGTGCGGTCTAACTTGAGTTATCTCAAATCCAAGTGTCTTTGCCAGACCGGAAAGAGCTCCCAATTGAAACAGGACCGAGGCCCGAAGTTCGCCCGAAGACAAGTGAATCTCCCGCCGCCCGAATCCGGCTAGGTCGGGATAGCCAATATGAGCTCCGACGGAGAGAGCATAATAGCGAGCTTCCTCAAGCGCAGCCTCCATCAAGACAGGATCCCCAGCGTGCGCGCCGCAAGCGATGTTAGCGGAAGTCACATAAGGCAGCATGTCGGACTCGCCTTCAATCCGGTAATGTCCGAAGCCTTCTCCGATGTTGGTGTTGATGTCGATACTGTCTTGAATAAATATCTTGGCTGATCTGGACACCGAGGCAAGCGGAGCGGATTCTCGCTGCTGACCTCTAGATCGCGGTACTCTGGAACGACGCATGATTTCTCTACCAATTTCAAATACGAGCAGGGACGAATCTACGCCACGTGCTCGCGCGGGATAACGCAGTTAGGCTAGATTCTACCAGTAAAGCTTCCTTTGTCAGACAAGTCTTGCGAGTAATTGAAAAAAACACCGGGTTTTACAGGTACCTAAGCGGCGCTCCTGGCTCTAGAATGTTAGAAGAGGTAAAGCGAATTGAAGTTTTCAAGGAAGCAATTTTACGGCGCGCTCAATTGCATGATCATTATTGCCAGTGCGTCCATACCACCATCCTTCTCAATGTCGCCGCTGGCCAGTCCGATCGAGAACATTCGAGCGCTGCGCAGTCAAGCCTTGGAGAAGCGAATGAAACGCGACAGAGTTGGCGCCCTCGATGCTTATGAGGAAGCGCTGAAACTGTCCAAGAATGAATTCGGAGCCAATTCCACTTATGTTGCTCAGATCTACTACGACCTCGGCTCGCTAGCCTTCGAATCAGACAAGTTTCAACAAGCCGAAGACTATTTAACTAATGCCGTGAAGATCAATCCCAACTCGGTAGCGGCACGAGTCCTGCTGGCCGAGCTTCTGATCACCCGGGAAAGACCGGAGGAAGCAGCACGCCAGGCTCATCAAGCCTTGCTAAAACATCCTAATTCGGAAACTGCCAGGCAAGTATTGGCTCGGGCTTATCTGCATGCATCGAGGCAGGTGCAACAAGAAGTAGCGGATCATCCGGAATCCGGAATGGACGGACAAGCCTTGGCACTGGCCTATCAGCACAGGGCGACCCAAGAGTTTGCTCATTTAGAGGCGACATTACATGGGCGCAACGCGCCTGTTCCAACTACTACCGCACGACCGACTGCCGCCAGCCCGGCCCCACAAACAGCGCCACCGGCAGCGAAGCCGGAAGAAACAGCTCCGAAGGAGCAGACTAAGCCAGCTGACAAACCGGCACAGCCCAAACCTGAAAAGCCGAAGTCACAAGCCGAGGCGAAACCGAAGGTTAAGCCTGAGCCGAAACCAGCAGTAAAACCGCCGACTAAACCAGAGGCTAAGCTTAGGCCGGAGGTAAAAACGCAGCCGAAACCAGAACCTAATCCTCAGCCAAAACCGGAAGCCAAGCCGCAACCGAAGCCGGAGTCCAAGCCGCAGCCAAAGACAGAAACGCCACCGCCACCCAAATTGCCTCCGGCACCCAAACCAGCCAAAAGTCACGGAGGACTAGTACCTCCGCCACCACCGATAGTACCAATTTTCCCAAATATGGTGCCACCACCGCCTAGCGGTTATGGAAATCCCACCTATCAGCTCAATACAAAAGCAACAATCCAGCAAAAGGAGAAGCCGAAAGAAAAGCCTAAAGCGGAAGCGACACCACCGAAAGAAGACAAGCCGCCGGCTGCGTCTTCAGGCGGCGCGGATGACGACTTCTTGCTTGAATGGGCAGACAAGGGCGGAAAGAAAAAGAAATGACCGGTGCAGCAACAGGCTTCAGTCAACCGGTTCTTGCGGCGGACCGTCTGGGCGCCCATTAAACCTGCCACCCTTTAGCTCATGCCTGTCCCTCCGGTGCGAAGTCGGGCCAGATTGTGCAGCCGGAGGCGGACCAGGCGGCTTACCTTGGCGATCGCTTTCGGGCATGATCTCCGGCAAGCGTTTCCTCTGCTCGGCAGTTAGAACTGAGCGCATGGACAAGAAATCATCAATCTGCATCTCTTCCATTTGATCCTGCATCTGTCTGAGCGCGCGACGCTTTGCCTTGATCTGCGCTTCAGTGGCATCCGGACTGAAGAGAAGTTGGCGCATCTCGGTTCGCCCATCTCGTAAAGCCGTTCTTAGTTCTCTAGCTTTTCCGGCGTTCTTGCTCCGCAAATCGCGGATGGTATTTTTTTGCTCGTCTGACAGACCGAGTTTCTGAAAGTTAAGCGGTCCACCCAAGAAATTCCGCCCGCCAAAACCTCCGGCTCCCGCCGGTCTCCGCATTGCAGCACCGAACTGCCGACCACCGCCCATCCCGGTCGATTCTTCCGGCAAACCAGCACCATTGAAGCTCCTTCGCAGCCGGCGGCGCATCCCAGACCGGTCTTGATCGAAACCAGGCGAGCTATCAGCGCCTGGCCCCAACGAGTGAAACCGGTTACCGCCGATTGGTCTTTCCCGTTCTGACTGCGGCAGAGAGCCTTCTGCGTCGTCAAAGCCCGAATGTATGCGCTCTACCCGTCCGCGCCGGGAAGCTGCCAGTCCATCATCAACCGTCGGTTCATTGCCGCCGGCAAAAGCTTGCCGGCAGACTGCAACTTCAGCTAGCAAACTGAATGCCAGCGCCAGCAGCAGCCCCGGAAGAGCATCATGCTTGCCTGCTTTCCAGCCAGCCTTACAATTCAATCGCATAAAGACCATCCTCGTCCGTTGCCAGACCAATCGCTGCGCTTGTATTTGTGCGCCCCACTTCATCGAGAGTAGCGACTGCAACTGATTCTGTTTCAGTTGCTTCGGGCAGCCGCCCAGAATCGAAAGAGAGCGGCTCAGCCGCATCGCTTTGAAATGCGACCACCGGCCTGTCAATCTTTCTTTGTTGCTGGACCGGTTTTAATGGTCCGGCCGGTACACTCATTTGCTGGTTGGAACCACTGTCAGAGATTGCCTGACTGGCGTTGCTGTTGAGCGAGGCTCCGGCAGCGCCGCTGCCCAGTGCAACCACAGGATTACTGAGCACGGCGGCGTCAAAAGTCAGACTGAAACCGATGGCGTTTTCGTCTCCCAGAGAAACCAGTTCGATGGGAACGTTGATCGTTCCTCCGACTGG
>CAZSNX010000341.1:0-5289 GCA_964607945.1 uncultured Candidatus Obscuribacterales bacterium | reverse complement strand
AACAACGTACAGCCCGACGTCATTTTGAGCGTGCACATCAATTCATTGGAGACCACTTCTACTATCCATGGCATTGAGACTTACTCTCAAACGGATCAAAGCCGCCCCCTGGCGCAACTCATACACTCGCAACTGGTGGGTAAGTTGGAGGCTCCGGACCGTAACGTTCGCAAAGCTCGGTTTTACGTAATCAATCACACCCCGGTTCCCGCAGTGCTGGCTGAGGTAGGGTTCATTTCGAACAAGGAGGAGCGAACCAAGTTAATCTCTACTGATTACCAAAATCAGGTTGCAAATGCACTGGTTCAGGGTGTTATCCTCTATCTGTCACAGCGAAACGATCTCGCAGCAGCTGCGACCACAAAGGGGAAGCCGGGAACTACTCGGACAGCTTCCGAGTCACAGGACTCGGCCAATCGACCGGCTGAATCGCTTGCTCAAAGTGGAGCAGCCGCACCCAAAACTGCTAGGTAAGGCCTCAGGAGCTTGGATTGAATTGACAGTGAGCACCGACAGATCGATTACTACGATTGGACTGTTTGATTCGGGTGTCGGCGGCTTGTCGGTGCTTCGCCAGCTCGAAAGGTTATCGCAACGCCTGCCGCAGCCCTTCAAGTTTCTATATTTGGGGGATACTGCTCGCTGTCCATATGGGAATCGCTCGGCCGAAGAGATCATCTTATTTGCTAAGCAGATAGTCGACTGGCTGATAAATGCCGGGGCCGATCGAATCGTTATGGCTTGCAATACATCCGCTGCCGTAGCAGGGGCCACAGTGAAGCTGCGCTCGTCGATACCGGTTCATGACTTGATTCATCCGACTGCTGAGTATTTAGCTCGGAAGCAAGGACGGATAGCTGTTTTAGCAACTGCTTCGACGGTTAAGAGCGGGGCCTTTTCAAAAGCTGTCGCTCGACTCAATCCCGAAATTGAAGTGGTGGAGCTTGGCTGTCCGGAATTGGTTCCAATGGTAGAAAGTGGGCTGATCGACGCTCCGGCAACCAAGCAAGTCTTATGGAACTATGTAAAAGATTTTCAAGCTCAAGGTGTAAAGTCCGTCGTTTTAGGCTGCACTCATTATCCATTTTTGGCCGCTCCGCTAGCTGAGCTTCTTCCTCCGGCAATCGAGCTGGTCGACCCTGCCGAGCACTTGCTTGAATCGCTTCTGAGTTCGGCTATAGGCAGTGTTGCAGAATCAGCGGCATCTTATAGTGCATCATCTGCGATCACTAAATTTTTCGTAAGCGGACCGGTCGCTTCCTTTGTACAAGCAGCTTCGACGTGCCTGGGTCGAGAAATCATCAATGTTACGAACGTTACTGTAGAAGAGCTGACGAGCTTTGGACCGGCCGAACAAAAAATCGATCCGGCTATCGCCGCTGATGCGGTGGCACCGGTGGTGTCAACAATTTTTCCCTAGAGCGTCTCGGCAGTCCGCTCAAATTGTTAGCTGGAGCTAATTGTAGCCCATGTTATATTGTCAATGGCTCAAAGGTCTATTGGCTTTCGTGGAAGATTTGGCGCTTAAAAATGACTAACGAATCTCAACTGACAATGTCATTTAACCGGCAATCTCTCGACCGGCGGATTGGTCTGGATATTGATGCGATTCCGAATAGCGAACTTCTTGAGCGATTTATTTCGGATGCAAGCGTCGGTTTCGAGTTCGAAACCATCGAGCAAGCCGCTGAAGCCGCCTCACAGTGCAGACGCTGCGGATTGTGTGCCACTAGAACGAATGTAGTTTTCAGTCGCGGCAATTCGAAATCTAAACTTATGATCATCGGAGAAGGACCAGGCCAACGTGAAGACGAAACCGGTCTGCCTTTTGTCGGTAAGGCTGGACAATTGTTGGACAAAATACTTGCTTCAGTAGCTATCGATCAAAAGCAAGATGTATATATTTGCAATGTCGTTAAGTGCAGACCACCTCAAAATAGAGTTCCGGCAAAGAATGAAGCTGACGCTTGCCGGTCATTTCTCGACGCGCAGATTGATTTGATAAAGCCGAGATTGGTTTTATTAGCCGGTGCCACTGCCGTACAAGCGGTTCTTCAAGTTAAGGATCCTATAAGTCGCTTGCGCGGAAAATGGTTTCCGTTCAGGAACGGTGCTAAAGTAATGCCGATATTCCATCCCTCCTATTTGTTGCGTAACGAGTCCCGGGAGGTAGGTAGCCCGAAATGGTTGATGTGGCAAGACATCAAGGAAGTCAGAAAAGCGCTTGACGCGCTCAGCTAGTTCGCTTTACCAAGCGTTCTATATTAGAGGTGAAACATGGGAAAGAAATCCGACACCCAAGCCGAGTTCTTTTACGAAGACCTTCTCGATCAACAGATCGCCGAAGCGATCAACAACGATTTCGGAAAGGCCATCCTTCGCATGCCGAACCAAGGAATGGGTGAAGTTCGGGACGAGGTGTTTGTCTATTTTTCCGCAGTTGCCATGCAGCAGGTCAATGCAATAGCCTCCAAGCACGGCATTGACGATCCGGTCGCACTAAATGAACTTTATCAGTTGAGTCGACTAAATCTCATCCAGGGCTTTCGCATCGGACAGAACATGAAAAATCACTGGCTGCCGAGCTAGTCGGTTGCGGGCAATCGATTCGATTCCGAGCTCGGCACTACTGGTGGTGCCGGGCTTCTGTATTTTAGGGGCGGTGCCCCTTCCGCCTAATATGGTGCCTGTCTGTCTGTTGTCCGTCACGCATTTGATTTTGTTGAGGCTGAGGGGACCTTGGCAGAAACACGAAGCACAACAAGATGAGCAGCAACAGATTCAAGATCAAAATAAAACGAGGGATTCCCAATGGGCGACCCGAGCGACTGGTTACTATCTTGGCTTTCGTGCTGAAGTCCAAAGCCTCTTGGTTGCCTTCTGAGCGATGAGATTTCGGAAAGCTGAATACACCTTGAGCCAGTCGGAGTTTGGTCAACTCTTGAAGCGACGGCAAGTTTCGCCCGCATTCCAAACAGAACTTCACGTTCGGTTTGACCGTCGAGGCGCAATATGGACAATTGTCCAGAACCAGTCCTTGTGCGGTTTTATGTCCATGCCCGCCTGGCAAAAAGATGCTCAAGAAGCGATGCCAGATGCCGCCTTCCGAATTCCCGCCGTTGGAGGACTGGCTGGGTTTAGATTGACTGTCGCAGTCGCTTCTAACTTCCGTTGCTACTTTTGTCTGATTGTTCAGATCTGGCTCGCCGGCAACCGGGCTTGACTGTCCTTCTACTCTGGCAGTCATCGACGTTCGACTTTTAGCCGATTGCACTTTTATCTTGTCCCGCCGGATTGCCTCGCTAAGCTCTCTGCCAAACTCTTGCATCGATTGCTGTCGCCGTTCCGGTTCTTTTTGCAATGACTTCATGAGCATATTGTTGAGCGAATCGCAAAGTGCCAAATCCGGATTGGCGGCCTTCAGCGGCGTCGGTGGCGCATAAAGGTGGCAATCAATCATTTCGATTGCTGTTTTGGCCTTGAACGGCAGCCTGCCGGAGAGAGCCTCATACAATACGACTCCCAGCGCATAGATGTCGCTGCGAAAGTCGATTGGTTTTGTTGATAGGCATTGCTCCGGGCTCATATAGGGCGGGCTGCCGCAAACATCGCCGATTCTGGTGATGTTGTACTCGCTGGCTCCTTCTTCGTCCCGGCTCTTCAACTTAGAGATTCCGAAATCGACTACCTGGACGAAATCAGAATCACCGGCACGCTCGGTTAACATAATATTTTCCGGCTTGAGATCGCGATGGATGACACCTTCTGTGTGAGCGCAGGAAAGCGCCTCAACCACCTGCTGGAAAATGTGCTCGACGCGATCGAGCGGCTGCGGGCCGCTTTGCTTGATCACCCGTTTGAGATTGGTGCCTTCAATGTAATCCATGACAATGAAGGGCCGGCCGACCGTCACTCCGAAGTCATACAGCATGATTGAATGGGAGTGCTTCACCCGCGAGACCGCTTTAGCTTCTCGGTGAAAACGCTTCATGGCGTCGGCGTCGGAAACCATATGGGAATGCAACATTTTGATCGCAACAAAGCGATCCATCTGCTCATGGCGAGCCTTGTATACCACACCCATCCCGCCTCGCCCCAAGACGGACACTATCTGATAACGGTCTTGCAGAGTGGTGCCGAGCAGTGGGTCTGGCTCGATTGGAGAAAGGGTGAGCGAATCCTGCGGACAAACGTCCACATCGTCCTGAAATTCAGAAAAGCATTCGGGGCAAAGTTTCAATGTCTTAGAAGTGTTGCTGCCGCTTTCGTTTTCCGCTTGAAACAAGCTGAATTGGACCTACTCTCCTTAATAACCATACCCCAGCTTGAAAATTCTAAGCAAATGGCGCTCTACCGGCATGCCGGTGCTAATCAGTCCGCGCTGCCAGCAGCGCTGGCTGAAGTTAAGCTAACGCTGCGCGGGCTGATTACATAAATTCCGCCATCACAAGATTGCTCACCAAAAAACCCCTTTGTGTTAACCAAAGGCGCTTCCCGTCGGATTCTATTAGTCCGCCCCCGGTCAGTTTCTCGATCTGGTCTGCAAAGCGTCTTGTTAGATCGACTTCGTATTGAGTTTCAAACCGGCTTAAATCGATTCCCTGTCTGGTTCTCAGCGCCAGGAAAATCGCTTCCTTTACGCGTGTGGCAGCGTCAATCGGCTCATACAGCTCGTCGCCCAGCCAGTCAGTCATGTATTTCTTGAGCGATCGCCAATTTGCGCTTCTGGCGCCGTCTACGTAGCGATGAGCTCCGACTCCGAAGGCGAAGTAGTCGTCATTGCTCCAATAGGACAAGTTGTGGACCGACTCGTAGCCGGAACGGCTGAAGTTAGAGATCTCGTACTGGCTTAGCCCGTAGGCTTCCGTCAGCCCAGTCAGGCAATGGTAGAACTCGACGAACTGCTCTTCGTCCGGATACGCTGACGATGAGCGTGGATAGCGACTGATTAGGGGTGAATGGGCGGATAACTGCAGCCCATAGGCCGACAAATGAGGAAATCCCAAGGCGAGGACTTCTTTGAGTGTATGTTGCCAGCTACTAAGTGTCTGCTCGGGTAAACCATACATTAAATCGGTGCTTATGTTGGTAAAGCCTGCCTTCTGGGCTAACTCGATGCCCCGAAGCGCCTGCTTGCGGGTGTGATCGCGACCGACTGCCTTCAGTTCGATATCGTTCAGCGACTGAATGCCGATTGATATTCGATTGATACCGACTTCTAGCCATGCTTTCGCTTTGTCTAGAGTAATCGAATGCGGAGTTGTCTCAAGCGTCACTTCAGCGTTACTG
>CAZSNX010000340.1:0-5291 GCA_964607945.1 uncultured Candidatus Obscuribacterales bacterium | reverse complement strand
TGATGCCGTCAACTTGTATAAACGCCTTTGCGATAACGCCAGGGTGACTGCTGGAAGTAAACCAATTGAGTACTTGCAAGCGCTTGCGAACTACTATTCAGCCAGGAAGCAACTAGACGGACTGACAGTTGGTGACAGAGAATTCGTGCGAAGCATCGTCGAGCAACAGTTGAAAGCAGCCGACAAAGAATCAACGAAGGAGAGCAGGGGGGCGCGTTTGTGCCAAATTTGCAAACTGGCTGAAGTCGCCCTTGTTCCTGTCGATGGAGTGCGCGTCAAGGCAACATTGAGATACGCCGGCTGGCTGAACAACAACTTTCAGCCTGAGCAATCCGAGAGGCTGTACCAGTTTGTCTTGTCATCGCTTAGCCCAGAAGAGAATGCTCGCGCGCATGCGGCTTGCTGGCGTGGCTTATGTCTGATTGCTTTAGCTAAGCATGATTACAAGCAGGCAATTTCAAGCGCTCTAAAGTTGACGCAATTGGAGAAGAATTCGGCTGAGTTCCTCCTGCGGGACTATTACATCGACCTTTCACTGCTGGCTCTGGCGTATCTCGAGGACAACCAGTTTGGCGAGGCGCGAGCAACGCTCGACCGCCTGCTTACCACCGCTTATCTTGACGAAGCTTTCTTCATTCGGCTGGTGGGTTATCGTGAATATCTGCTTTCGCAAAAGAGGTACGGTGATGCCATTGCCTGTCTGCAGACGGTGCGGGACGCTCTCGTGCATACTCGGGAGTTGGATAGACCGCTTCTTGCCGGAGTGTACGGAGAGCTATGCGTTGTTTACCTTGCTCGCGGAGACGTGAAGCGCAACCAAAGTGATTGGAACGAAGCGCTTAACAATGGCAATACTGCAATCGCGCAACTTAGCTCTCGTGACTTGAAGACAGACAATGTCGAGGTTCTAGTCAGTCGCATGGCTGATGTCAATGTTCTTGTCAGTGAGGTGCTATCTAGATTAGAAAGGTTCAAGGAAGCACAACTTCATTTGGCAAGGGCGGAGCAGCTGTTGATGAAATTTGCGCCTGGAGACATCGGACGAAGAACTAATGTCCTCTACTTGCAAGGTTTCTCCAATTATTTGCAGGGGCGCAGCGATTCTTACAGTTTGGCCGAGAAACAGTTCAGGCAGGCGCTTTTGCTGCGTGATGGCACTGCTTTTCAGCGCGCTGCCGATACCATGAACATACTTTTCTTGCTTGGCGAGACTCTGCGGGCGGAAGGACGTATCGAGAGTAGAATCAGCAGGTATCAAGAAGCAGAATCGCTTTACAAAAGGAAGCTGGAGCTGCTGAAGAGCTTAGGCCTCACGATTGCAGACGATCCTGCTGCAACCGAATACACTCTGGCAGCTTGCTTGAGCGCGCAGGCTGGGTTGTTAGACAATGATAGGCTGCAGCAGGCGGAGAAATGGAAGGAGGCGGAGCGCTGGGTTGCTAAGTCCTTGACGGAGCGGCGGCTGGCATTCGGCAGCTTCGACCCAAGAACGCGCCAGTCGGCTCTGTATCAAGCTTGGATTCAGGTAGCAACCGGTCGAATAACCGAAATGAAGAGCTCGCTTGATCCGGTATTAAACTGGTTGCTTGAGAATAAGAAACAGGCTGATAGTCAGGATCTTGTTCTTCTTAGCATAATCAGAGACGGACTTTCGTCACAAGGTCAAACCAAATTAGCTGTCGCTTTGACTGACGCCATCGAGCGTCTTGGTCCGCAGTCGTAATCGAAAGGAGAATGCACGCAATGGACTTGATAAGCCTGCATGATTATGAGAAGGCTGCCGGTGAAGTTCTACCCAGGATGGCTTTCGACTATTTTGCAAGTGGTGCTTTCGATGAGATTACGCTGTCGGAGAATCTGGCGGCTTACAGGCGGATTAAACTGCGGTACCGAGTTCTAGTTGATGTAAGCCGACGCAATCTGTCGACGACAGTGCTGGGACAAAGCTTGTCGATGCCCGTCTTAGTCGCTCCAATGGCATTTCAGCGGCTTGCGCACGACAGCGGTGAGCTTGCTACCGTAAAGGCAGCTGGCGCCGCTGGTACAGTCATGATTCTAAGCACATTGTCCACTTGCAGTGTCGAAGAGGTAACTGCTGTTGCCAGTGGTCCTGTTTGGTTTCAGCTCTATGTATTTAAAGACCGTGCTGTCACCAGGGCGCTTGTCGAGCGGGCGGAGGCGGCTGGATGTCAGGCTCTTGTGCTTACGGTCGACACACCGATGTTGTCTTGTCGGGAGCGCGATGTTCGCAATCAGTTTCATCTGCCGCTGGGACTGTCGGCTAAGAACTTGACTAAAGCCGGTCTGCAGGACTTGCCGGAGGAGACTGACGAATCAGCTTTATACAAATATTTCGCCCAGCTAACCGACCCGTCTCTGTCATGGAAGGATGTCGCCTGGCTAAAGTCGATCACCAAATTGCCGGTGCTGGTAAAGGGAGTCATTCGAGCAGATGATGCGGTCAGGGCGGTTGAAAGTGGAGTTGCCGGGATTATTGTCTCCAATCATGGTGGCAGGCAGCTCGACTCAGCCCCCGCAACCATCGATGTTTTGAAAGAGGTGGTCGAAGCAGTGGAGCAGCGCGTCGAAGTGCTTGTCGATGGCGGAATAAGGCGTGGAACCGATGTCTTGAAAGCAATTGCGCTTGGTGCTCGAGCGGTCCTGCTGGGCCGGCCGGTGCTGTGGGGGCTGGCTGT
Source organism: uncultured Candidatus Obscuribacterales bacterium (assembly GCA_964607945.1). Classification (GTDB taxonomy): domain Bacteria; phylum Cyanobacteriota; class Vampirovibrionia; order Obscuribacterales; family Obscuribacteraceae; genus JAGVKB01. The sequence goes on along the minus strand of CAZSNX010000340.1, from coordinate 2,595 downwards.
TGGCGGTGAGCAATCAGCGCGAGATGTGCTTGAGATAATTCGTCACGAGCTTGATCTGGCAATGGCGCTATGCGGCTGTCCGTCTCTTGCCGATATTAAGCCGGATCTCATCCTTACCAAATCTTAAGAGGTTGTGCATCCACGGCGGCCGAATCGAACCGGTCTGCTATCATTACGGCTTGCGTTTCATCATTACTTACGGGATCTGAAGATGAAGGAAGGAATTCATCCGAAATATTTCGACATTACCGCTGTCTGCGTCTGCGGCAACAAGGTTGAACTTGGCTCAACCAGACAGCAGATACGGGTCGAAATTTGTAGCAATTGCCACCCATACTTTACCGGCACACAAAAAATTGTGGACACGGAAGGGCGGGTTGACCGCTTCGTCAAGCGCTACAAATTGGACAAGGAAAAGCAGGGCAGCTAGGTCCTTGTGGTTCGAAAGTTTCCGGCCTGGCAGTTTTCAATTGCCAGGCCAGTTTGCTTATAACGGATTAAGGTACGGCTGAAATGAATAATTCCGCACTCCAAGATGTAAAGGCTAAGGACAGGGTCATACTTGCGCTCGATACTCCAACGCTCGATGAAGCGCGCAAACTCATCGATGAATTGCGTGAGCATGTTGGTGTTTTCAAAGTCGGACTTCAGCTATTTTCCAGTCATGGTCCGGCCTTGATCGAGACTCTTCAGCAGGACTCAGTCGCCATTTTTTTTGACGGCAAGTTTCACGACATTCCCAATACCGTAGCCGGGGCGACCGAAGCGATTGTGGCTCGCGGTGTCTGGATGTTCAATGTGCATGCCTCCGGCGGGTCCAAGATGATGAAGGCGGCAGTCGCGGCCAGTGAAGCGACTTGCAAGAAAACAGGCAAACCGAAACCGAAAGCGATAGCCGTCACTGTGCTTACCAGTATTGCTGCAGCAACGTTGAACAGCGAGCTTGGCGTTGCTGCAACTGTCGACGATCAAGTCCGGCGTTTGGCCGTATTAGCTAAGCAATCCGGAATGGATGGTGTCGTCGCTTCGGCTGCGGAGGTGCCGATTCTAAGGCAGGCATGCGGGCAAGACTTCTTATTGGTGACGCCAGGAGTGCGCCCGCACTGGGCCGGTGCAGACGATCAAGCCAGGATAGTGACACCATATCAGGCTGTAAAGGATGGATCTGATTATCTCGTAATCGGCAGACCGATTACGGCAGCCAGCGATCGCGTGGATGCGGCTAAGCGCATTGCCGCTGAAATAGCAGATGCCTTGGGCTAAAGAGCGGCTTTAGGCGGGACCGAGCGCTCTAATTGCAAAATCTTTGATTGCCGATTGCCAGTCGCGAAACTTCTGGCTTAACGCGAAGTCCGGGCTGTCTTGGTTGAATGAATTGCAGGCTCGTTCAATCTCTTCTGTGACGATGCGTTCGATTACTTGCGAGCGCAGCACTCTATCGGTAAGCGCAGTTTGCATACAGAGCAGCCTTACTGCATTTTGACCATAACGAATGAAGTTGGCGCGCAATTCCTCCTCGTACGCTCGTCTGGCATCGACAACCCTCGGCCATGATTGTTTTGCTAAATTTATGAAGTCACCAGGACTCTGCCAACTTTCAAGAACTTGGGAGATCCTTTCGTGGAACAGCCTGAGCGAGAGAGGACTGCCAATAGTGGAAGAATGCTTTTCCAGCGTCTCAATTATCTGGCGATCAAATTGTTTGAACTCAGCTTGGTTCAATTGCTCGTATTCGTCTTGTTTGTAGCGCCGGAGCAGCTGATCCAGAAGCGAGCTGGTATCACTACAAAGATGGGCGCTCAAAGGCGCAGCCGTCTCTTCTCCATTTGGTGCCCGATCAGATCCGGCACCATTTCTTGTCAACTGGCTTTCAATCATGCAACAACCCCAAGAATCCATCACTCGGCATCAACCGACTAAACAATAAATGTACAACCGAACCGGCATAAAAGTGCAGAATGTGAATGAGCCGCGAACATAGATTCGCCTCCGCAAATCGGAGGTATCCAATTCCTGACTGTCGATGCCACGCCAAACGCATGCTGAACTGCGGCTGGAGCCCCAATCAGCTCTTGGAGTCTATTTTTCAATTGTGGCAAAGTTGTGAAATTCGCCGCCGGATGAGGGTTGCAATCGTCTCATCTTCCTCATGAAAACCGTCTGAGAAAGTCCGGAAATTTCAGCTGGGTCACCATCTATGGTGATTGCTCGAGCTGCGCTTGCCTGATTAACATCCGATCAGATCTGTACTGCCAACTCGGCTCAGACCGAAGGCTCTGGCTCTTTGTCGGCAGCCGAGTCGGCTTGGGGCTTGTCCTGTTCGGAGTTGTCTTGAGACTTTCGGACTGATTGGGCGGAGCGGCTGGCTGCGCCACTATCTTCGGTGTCAGCTTCGCGGCGCCGGCCACGGCTGAACAAAGTAAGGAAGGAATGGAGCGGGCCGGATGTCTTTATACTTGGAGACATGTGATAAATGTAAGAGAGCGGATCTGCGAGCTCATCTGCATTTTGATACTTTACCAGCATGCCATGACTGGCAGCCGAGATGGCGCCGGTCTCTTCGGACACTACAATGCACAAACCGTCGTAGATTTC
>CAZSNX010000339.1:3335-5320 GCA_964607945.1 uncultured Candidatus Obscuribacterales bacterium | reverse complement strand
CTTCGCGAGCGGCGTTCATAATAATTGGAAGCCGGTTGATGCGCGTCGGGTGTTCCTCCCAGGCCCGTGACAATTGTCTAAAAATGTTCTCTACCATTACCACGCCGGCGTCGACGATGATGCCGAAATCAACCGCGCCTAAAGTCATGAGATTGGCCGAGAGACCGGTAAATTTCATCAGGATGAAGCTGAATAACAACGATAACGGTATTACTACCGACACAATCAAAGCGCTTGGAATGTGCATAAGCACTGCTGCCAGTATCACAATTACCAAGCCGCCGCTCAGCAAAAGTATCTCCTTGACTGTTTCGATAGTTTTATCTACTAAATCGGTTTGATCGTAGTAGGGGTGAATTGATACCCCTTCGGGAAGGTCTTTGCGAATCTCATTAATGCGCTCTCGTACTCTTTCCACTACTGCTTTGGTGTTAACTCCCTTTCTCGTGAGCACGATGCCGGTAACTGCTTCGCCCGTTCCGTTCATTGATGCGGAGCCGCGTCTGAATGCTGGTCCAATTCGGACATCACCGATCTGTCGAACGTAGACCGGCGTTCCCTCAAACGATTTGACTACGATATTGGCAATATCGGATACGTTGCTTATTCTTCCCAGACTTCGAATAATCACTTCTTCGCCCGCTTCGATAATGAAGTTGCCGCCGGCATTGGTGTTATTGTGCGCGAGAGCATTAGCGACTTGCTCCAGCGTTAGGTCGTAGGCCTTAAGTGCTGAAGGTTTGACAAACACTTGGTATTGTTTGACGAAGCCTCCGTAGCTGACCACATTACCGACTCCAGGAACCGATAGAATCTTGCGGGCGACAACCCAATCCTGAATAGTTCTGAGCTCTGTCAAGTCGTGATGGCTGCTGGTAAGGTAGTACATATAAACGTTGCTGAAACTTGACACTACCGGACCAAGCGATGGCTGCGGCGCTCCTTCTGGAAGCTTCATCTGCATGATCCGCTGTTGGACTAGTTGTCGGCAAAAGTAAACGTCCATGCTGTCGTCGAAAATTGCTGTTACGACAGACAGTCCGAAGCTCGAATTCGAACGAATTGTGTTTATCCCGGGCAGCCCGTTGAGTGCAGTCTCGATTGGGAAAGTAATGAGCGACTCCACCTCTTCGCTGGCCATACTTTCCGGTTCGGTGATGATCTGAACTTGCACGTTGCTGACATCGGGAAACGAATCGATCGGCAAGTTCAGAATGCTCCAAACTCCCAACACGGCAATCACGAATGCTAAACCGGCTGTAACGAGCCTTTGTTCGAGAGCAAACTGAATGATTCTGTCAATCATTGACGGACCTTTCGCTCCTTTGGCACGACGTGCTCATAGGCTAATGGCCGAATGTCAGCTCTGCTTTTAGCATGAGACTTCCCTGTGTGACGACTTGATCGCCTTCGGACAGCCCTGATTTGATCTCAACATAGGACTCGCTTTGAGCACCGGTCGAGACCTTTTTCTCCTGATAACCTTCAGCACTGGCCACGAAAGCAACAGTCTTTCCGGCTAATTCTTGGATTGCCGAACGTGGGCAGGCCAGGACTGATTTTGCCCTTCCCTGAGTGTCTATCTCAGCAAACATATTGGAGCGAAGTTTGTTACTAGGATTGGGCAGGCGAGCGTGAATAAGCACTGTACGTGTTTGGGGATCTACGCTGTCGCTGATAAAACTGACAGAGCCGTCGAAAGTTTCGTTAGGATAGGTTGACACTGTTACTTTCACCTTGTCACCGAGTCGCACTTGGTGCAGATCTGCTTCCGGAAGATCGGCAGTAGCAAGAACATTGGTCAGATCCATTACAGTAAAAATTGTCTTGTTTGGCTCCACTGTTTCGCCAATTCCAATGCTGTGTCGGCCGACAATACCGGCGATTGGTGCGCGGATCGGAATTCTAGCGCTAATAAGTCCTGTCTTGAGTACCTGGTCGACCATCGGCTTGCTCATTCCGAGAAACTCGAGACGTTGGATCAG
>CAZSNX010000339.1:0-3325 GCA_964607945.1 uncultured Candidatus Obscuribacterales bacterium | reverse complement strand
ATCAGTGTGTTCAAATGCTGCCTGTGCCGTGCTGCTTCCGCTTGTGCCAATTGATAATCCCGTTTCATCAAGGCCGTATTCTCGAAGAGATGCTGCTCCCTCTGTAGATCGAGAGCGGACTGATCGTACTCGGCCTGTACCTTTGCGAGGTTGGCTTGGGCGACTAAGAAGTCCTTGGTTGCTGCGATTTTCTCGACGAAAAGTCCTTGAATCCGCTTGAACTCAGCCTCGGCAAGGCCTTTTTGAACTTTCATCTGGTTGAATTTTGTTCTGGCGTCGATCAATCCTTTCGGGCGGGATAGCTGTTCTTCATAAATCGACTTTTCCCTGTCCTCATGGGCCTGAGCGATATTCAGTTTAGATTGTGCTTCTATCAACTCAGCTTGAATCTCTGTAATCTCTCTACTGTCGATAATTGCCAGTTCGTCTCCAGGTTTTACGGTTTGCCCTGGTCCGGCGACTACCTTTTCAATTCGACCGGCTACTCTTGTGCTGACTTCAACCTCTTTACCGATATCCGGCTCAATTCGACCGGTCAGATGCAGCGGTATCAAGAGATCTCGAAATTGGACCGGCTCAGTGTGAAAGTCGAACTTTGAGGCTACTTCCGGAGGAACTTTGATGTTGCCTGGATTAGTCTCTGGCTTTTCCGCTGCCGGAGATGCTTGCTCTGCGACCTTCGTGCAAGCATTGAGCATAAGAGTGGATATCAGCACGGCAAACGTGATCGCGCGGTGTACACGGCTTCTCATCATGACCGTGCCGAATAATCGGAGAACAATTGAATCGGATGGAGGTCCGTGGTTGATCATGATTCCTGAGACTACATACTAACTATGTAGCAAGCACTTTCACTATCCCATCTTATAACGGATGGATCATTCGTCGACATTCCAGCCGAATAAATATGCCTTACAAGACATAGCTTAGACCATCTTATAACCGATGAACCTTTCATCAATCTTTGAGCACTAGTGACTTCTTTACATTTCCTTGTTTAATGACCGGTGCTAACATCTTGGCTCTTGGCGTCGGCTGTTTTGCATAGTTGGCGCAGCCGAATTTCAATTCTCTCCCTAAAATGTCCTAAATCATGATGACAGTGTTTGCTGAGCCCAGCAAGCAGTCGTTTAGGCACTAATCGGCAACGATGGTGGAATCTTTCGCTCGATGCTTGTTCTTTACCGGTCCATTACTTCTTCATCTGTTGACAGAGTTCGGCAGCCTTCCTCTTAATTTCGTCTGATCGGTGAAACTTAGCGATTGCGTCAAGCACCGGTGTCATATCGCGATTGCCGTTTGCCTTGATTCTGTCAAGCAGATCGCTTTGAAGTCTGATGCTGGCATCATATCCTTCTTCGCCTTGCTTCGGCATATTGCGAAATTCGGCTTCAAGAGCCAACGCTGCGATGTTTGCTGCACTCTCTTTGCTGACATTGCCGTTTGGTGCTACCAGCTCGTCGAGCGCTTTGAGCAATGTGCTGCGAATGGCGTGGTCCAGCTTAGGTTGTTCGACCAGACAAGTTTTTAAGGCCCAGGCGAGATCGCCGCGCCCCGGACCTTTGCCTTTGCAAATATCCAGGATGCCATCAGCGGCTTTCTTGACGGAGTCTTTGCTAAGTTGCGGGTTAAATGATTCTCCGCCGGACATGATGATGTATGCCAAGGCCTCTCTGGACTCCATACCTTCCGGGTCTTTATCTCCTTTCGTGCGGGCCTTGTCGACCAATTGATTGAACTGTGCCCAGAAGTAGGGGATTTGAGCGTCTCTGGCCTTTTGCTCTTCTTCGCGAATATATGCCCAGGAGCTGGTTTTCCACTCCCACGAGTGGCCTTCCCAGCGTTTGCGTGCAGCGGAGTGCTGCAGTTGTGCGAAGTTGACTGGTTCCAGCAAGCGAAGATCGTGTTCGACGTACCATTTGTGCCATTGATCCCAGCTCATCGAGAGTGCTTTGTGGTCGTCTTTGGATAACTCGACTTTAGCGCGTTCGAATGCTCGTTGGAATTCGCTGTCGGTTTCGTCTAACAGTTCTACAGTTTGTCTGATTTTCTCCGGCTCTTTATGCGGACTATCTGGTGTGTTCTTGCGCGCATCCCAGACTAGTTTCCAATCATCTGGATGAAAAGCGTCTTTGTTTCTGACCGCTGTCACCGCTCCTAAGAAGTTTGCTGCATCCTTTCGATAGGCTAGCCTGCTGCCGTTCTTCTCAATATCTGTCAGGACCACGACTGCCTGTTCGCGATCGCTTTTGAGATCGCTTCGTTCGAAGAGGACCCGAGCGGCAGCAGCTCTGACTTGTGGATGGGCATCTTTCATCGCCTGCTGAAGAATGAATCGGCGCGGATCTTCGACGCTGCTGATCGGGTTGGCGATGCAGCTGGCAAATACTGCCCTACAAACAGTCGCGCTGTCTACTCGATTGTCGCCCAGTACTTTCGCAATGTCATCGGCGAGTTGCTGGGCATTTTTCTTCGATTGTTCGGCAGATTGAAGGTGCTGTTCTTTAGCTTGTGCGCTGGTGAGATCGCTACCGTCGCGAAGAAGAGCGAGCAGTGTTTTGGCTGATTCGCGAATTTCGCTGGATGGATGAACGCTGTGTTTGACTGCTCCCGGTGCAACCTCGGTAACGGCGCCATTTTTTACTTGCAATTCCGCACCGCTGGGTGTGAATACTTCCATTACTGAGCCGTTTCCAAGCCGGGTGACGCGGCAAAAGGTTCCAAGCTCTCCGCCGCGGCTGCCGTACGCGTAGGAGTTGCCCTTTACGAATTCGCAGTAAGACCTCATCGTTTCGCCTTTGCTGTTAGTAAAAGTATTCTTGTCCTTATCGCTGCGAGTCCATGTTTCACCGTTGGGAAATTCGGTCACCGATCTAATGCGTGTCAGCTTCCCGCCGGGAGCAAAGCGATCGTCAACAGTTTCATACGTGAAGGAACGGCCCTTGCCGTCGGGATAAGTGACTCGCAAAACTTGACCGCTCTTAGCTTGTACTTCCGACCCATTGTCAGCAAAGGTGTGTCGTACTTTTTTCTCGTCTTCGTAGCTGTATTCGCCAGAGCGAAGTACGACCTCTTCACGGCTTTGGCGCTTACCGCCCTTGTTGGAGGTCCAGGTGAAGAGTTGGCCGCTCAGATCTCCGCGCGTCCAAACTTCGCCGCTCGGCTGTTCGATTACTTGTTTGACATAGCCGGCGGTTGCTCCCTCATAGACAAACTCTTTACTGGTTCCATTTGGATAGGTGACTTTAATAGGTCTTCCGGACGGATCGCGAACGATGTTATCTTCGGCCAATGACTCGAGTATTGGTATCACTTTATCGCTGGC
>CAZSNX010000338.1:0-5331 GCA_964607945.1 uncultured Candidatus Obscuribacterales bacterium | reverse complement strand
GTGAGCGAGCCGATGCCGGTGCCGGTGCGTTTTTCTCTGCACCGGTAAGAAAGCTCGACTGGCCGTTCGGTGAAACCGATTGTTCGGCCGGGCGCACACTTGATTCTGTGACGTCCGAAGATATTCGAATGCTTGAGCAACTTGCAAGCAAGGTCGATTCGACCCCGAGTCAATCCGAGCTCTCATTAAAGAGACAGTTGTGGTTTAGCGTATCTCGGTACGAAGATTTGGTCGAGCAACGCGAGCAGAAGCTGCGGCTTCTGTTAACTTCACCGGCGTGGCGATTTACCAAGTCTCTGCGCGAGTTAAAGGCAAAGTATTCGGCAACTGCTGTCAGCCCGATTTTAACAGTCGAGCCGACTGTACAAGCAGTTTCTCCTGATAAAGACTGCGCGTCCTGGCAGGATTGCCCGGACCCGGGACTGCCAGATGGTCTGCCGGTCAGGTCTGAAGCGGTGCCGGTAAATGAAGGAGAGCCGGCTGTCCCGGCAACTGTTGGAGCGAGTGAGGCTGCCCAGGAAATTTTGGAGCAGCATAAAGCTTATCTTCGAGAGTTGCGAAAACAGATTGTCGCTGTGCGCGGAAGTTCGTCCATGCGATTGATTGCCTTTCTTCAGCGCCGAAAGACCTGATGCGGAGCGCTTCGGTCAGTTCCGCCGCTTTCATTTGTCAGGAATGGGAATAACTGTCTTGAGTGGATACTCAGATATCGTTTCATCGACTGACAGCGCTGGGCAACGAAATGACTACTAAGACAATTGCATTGTTCTCGACCTTGTTTTTGCTTGCCGGCGGGGTTCAAGCGCAGAACTGGCGCGGAGAGAATCCCAACCAGCCGAATGGATATCGTGCTTCCGAGTTCGCCAGTCACTATCACGGAGACCTTCACCTTCCGGCCCAGCAGCAGAATGGTTACCGAGCCTCCGAGGCCCGTAGTCATTATGGTGGCAGCCGCTTCGAGCCAGCCAGCGGTTGGAGTTATTCGTCCAATAGTAACAGCTCTAACTATGGTCGGTCATGGCAGACTGCAAACGGCGATCAAAACCGCTGGAGCAACCAAGGTGGCTCTGCCTGGCGGGAAAGTAGCGGTTATTTAGGGACAGCTCGATGTTTGCATCGGCTGAGTGAGTTGAGCAATCCGGAGGTATCCGGCGGTGCAAATCAGCTGGCTGGCACCGCCTATCAAGGCAGCTATGGAGAAGCTGCATCTCGTTTCGGAGCGATGTTGGGAGCGCGCAGAGAGCAGCGTGAAAGCGCCGTGCAAAACATGATTCGCAGCGGAAGTGGTGGATTCAACCACCTTTATGTTGGAAATTAAGATTGTGAAGACGGCTGCGCTGGCAGCTTAAGGTCTTCGCCTGGCCGATAGCCTCATCCTTCTTGCCGGTACTACCCGCTTTAGGTTCGACTCAGGATCCACCGTTCGACCAATCAGTTTTTCGATGTCCCTCACCAGGCTCTTTTGACCTTCGCCGACGAATGAGAATGCCACGCCTGATCGACCGGCTCGTCCGGTTCTTCCGATGCGATGCACGTAGTCCGCTGGTGATTCCGGAAGGTCGTAGTTGATCACATGGCTGATGGAGGGAATGTCAAGTCCGCGAGCGGCGACATCAGTTGCAACCAGCACAGGAAACAAACCTTCGCGATAGCGGGATAGAGTACGCTCGCGTTGACTCTGACTGATGTCGCTGTGGATCTCTTCGGCCTGTATGTTTGAATCGCGCAGCCTATCTGTAACCCAGGTCGCTTTGCGTCTGGTCTTTGTAAACACCAGGACTGAACTCATATCGTGTTCTTGAATCAGTTTGAGTAACAGCGCGTCTTTGGCGAATTCATTGACGTGATACATTCTCTGATCGATATCTGTCGGTTCGATCTGTTTCGTATTTATGCGAACGCTCACCGGATCTACCTGATAATCTGAGGCGATCTGCAGTACTTGTGGTGCAAACGTAGCTGAGAACATCACGGTCTGCCGCTCTTTGGGCAGACTGGCTATTACTCGCCGAATCTGCGGCATAAATCCCATGTCGAGCAAGCGATCCGCTTCGTCGAGGATGAGCATTTTGATTACAGACAAATCTACCAGCTTTCGCTCGAAGCAATCGAGCAGCCGGCCAGGCGTAGCAACAACCACGTCAACTCCGCGTTGGAGCAAACTCGCCTGACGATTGTAGCCGGTGCCACCATACAAAGTAACTGAACGCAGGCGCGAATATTTAGCCAGCTTCTTGAATTGCTCTTCGACTTGTAACGCCAATTCGCGAGTAGGCACAACTACCAACGCTCTTGGCTTTTTGTCTCTTGTTTTCAGCAGCTCGATGATCGGCAGGACGAATGCGGCCGTCTTGCCAGAGCCAGTCTGAGCAGAGGCCATGACGTCTTGTCCTGAAAGTATGAGAGGGATAGTTTTTGTCTGTATCTCGGTAGGCTCCTCGAAGGCGATATCCCTTAAGGCAGCCGCTGTCAGCTCGGTCATTCCAAGCTCAGTAAAATTAGTCAATGTTATTTCCTTATGTAGAACTCTTGCTCGTGGAGCAGATTCTATAAAGACCGTTCCAGCTGCTCATCATTTCGATTGCTAGCTGTCGTCCTGCCGGTCGTCCGGTTGACCCGCTCACGAATCGATGTGTTAACCAAATCTCGTTCGCTAACTAAGACCTGCGGTGTCTCCAACATCGACTCTTCCTTATTTTGAGTTCAACGCATTATTGCACAGATTTAACCGGTTGTCAAAGTCGGGTGTGCGCTTTAGCCGTCTTTAGCGGGGAAAATACTGACTCGAGCAGGCTGGTTGCGAACGGAGCCTGGCATTAGGTGGGTGCAAGAGGAGTTCTAAGCTTGATTGACCTCGCTCGGGCTCTCCGGTCGAGAATGTTGAGTTTATCGGTTATCCAATCGGACTTTTGTCGGTTGTTGATTGCAGAAAAGACCGTGTTTTTGCTGATTGCTGAGTATCTGGAATTTGGTACTACCAATAGTGGCAGCTTGAGCCTCGGTTGCAGAGCGGTCGACTAGATGTAAGCTGCATTACAAAAATAACTTGTTCCAGCTTAAAGTTCATTGTTTGGGGAAGGAATAGATAGGGTTAGGGATGAAAGAAGGCGATGTCAATTAAGCTGGCTTATCTGTCGCATGGAAGATTGTTTTATCGGGACGGCGAGCTCAGCCAGCTGATTGAAAGCCAGTACGGGCAGGACGTAATCAAGCGTTCACTGGCGCGGCAGGCCAAGAATGAATGGAAGACGGGAGGCGACAGTGCCGCAGCTCTCTACAGTCGCCAGAGTTTATGGGGAGCCAGCCAAGATGATGCCTCGACTGTCAAGATCAAGGTCACTGGAATGACTAAGGGGCCCGCTGGCGGAGATTTGTTGTACTTCGTCGCTACTGAGTCTGTGGGCGGATTATTCAAATATCATTTGGAGTCTGATAAAGAGATCCGGCTCTTTCATAAGGAGAGCCTCGCTTTGTCTGACCTTGCGCCTGAGCCTGGTGGTGAGTCTATTGCATGCAGTCAATTCTTTCCCAATGGCACAGTCAGCGTAGCAGTAATCAAAGGTAACGATGTTCAGCAGCTGACCGAAGGCGATTCGATTGATGAAGCGCCGACCTGGGTGCCTGGCGGCAAGCGCAAGCTTGTTTATCAATCTGCCGGGATCGGTCGCAATCAACACGGTGTCATGGTCGGCATCGGTCCTGCTTCGATTCAGCAGCTGGATCTCGACAACGGTTCGCTTGAGACTATTGCAGCTGACGATTCCTATGATTTCCTGGCGCCGCGTAAGGATGCGCAAGGGAATTTGTTTTTCATTCGCCGTCCGTATGAGCAACTTGCTCAGAGGCGCTACCCGCTGACCAAGTTGCTCGCCGATGTATTGTTCTTTCCATTCCGATTGGCTCGAGCACTTTTTGATTTCCTAAATGTCTTTTCGATGGTATTTTCAAAGAAGCCGCTTACTACTGCCGGCGGTCCCAAAGTAGAGGGTCCTGACGAGAAAACGCTCTTTCTACGAGGGCGCATCATTGATGCCGAAGATGCGCTGAAGAAGAACAGAGTTGCCGATGAGCCACCATCGCTAGTGCCAAGAACGTGGCAACTGGTTCGTAAGGACAAGAACGGAGCCGACAAAATTTTGGCAGAGGGGGTTCTTTCCTTCGACTTAAGTGCTCGGGGGTTTATCTTGTTCAGCACGGGAACTTGCGTGTTCAAGATCGAGCCGGACGGTACGCAGAAAGAGCGTCTCTTCGAGGACAATGTAATTGATACGGTCGTTTCGTTAGATTGATGAAACGGCAGCAATGATTGCAGTTATACCGCCCATTCTAATTGCGTGAGCGCCTGTCCGTAGTTCTCCAATGCGCTTGCTACCTCAGGATGACCTTGACCGCAGACCGCCAGTTTTACCTTGAATACTCGGCGAAGCAACGGGGCAGCCTCGAGATAGTTACCGTGCTGAATATAGAGTCTTGCCAGAGCATTGAGAGCCGGTACCAGGCGCGCGTCCTTTTCTCCTAGAATCCTGTCTTTCACTTCGATGACGCGCCTGTACAGCTGCTGCGCTTCCATAAACTTTCCGAGCGCATGATTGATGATCGCCAGATTATGAATACTAGCGATTAAATCCGGGTGCACACTGCCCAAACATTCCTGTCGCAGGCCGAGCGCTTGTTCGAAAAGTGGCTTAGCCTCCATGTATTTACCCTGCTGGTAGAGGCAGGCCGCTAGATTGTTCAAGCTGGTCGCCACTAGTTTCGGATCTTTGGTGCCGCTGCGTTGCCGAATCGATAGCGCTTCGCGATTGAGTGCTTCAGCTCTTTCGAACCAGCCAAGTTCGAAGTAGATCATAGCCAGGTTGTTGATGGAGGCCGACAGAGATCTGTTAGTTCGCGAACAAACCTGGCGCTTGAGCGCAATTACTCGTTCGTAAACATCGCCAGCTTCTGTCAGTTCTCCTTGATCGTAGTGGCATAGTGCGATTTCAGTCAAACAGTTGATTATTGAATCAAGATCCACATCTTTCCGGCTTTCTGTCAGCTGCAGGCAGCGGGTGAGAAGCTGTCTGGCATTGTCGTATCTTCTTTGCTCGCGCAGATTGCGAGCCTGGTTGATCAGAGAATGCTGCGTTTCCGACTCGGGTAGTCGACTTTCCACTGATAAGATTGCCGTTTTACTCGCACCTGACTCGTCGCTGGAAGAGATGCTCAAGCTTCTTTCCATTTCGACTCGTTTAAGCCGCTTCTTGAGAAGCAAGGCATAATTTTGCCTTGCCGTGGCAACTTCCGGATGATCGGTGCCTAAAGAGCGCTCGCTCATGGCGATTACTCCTT
>CAZSNX010000337.1:0-5338 GCA_964607945.1 uncultured Candidatus Obscuribacterales bacterium | reverse complement strand
CTGCTTGCGACTTTGGAATTCCCTCGGCAACCGCCGAGAAGACCAACATCATCGCCACCGCCACGATTGTTACGGAACCGCCGAATAAGACGGAAAGGGATACCAAACGCAGTATTACTGCGACTCGTGCTAAGGAAAAATTACAGCAAGCTGTGGCCATTGCCAGGCCCCCTTTGTCACTCTAAAACGTATCTCAGTGTAACAGTATTCGGCAGATAGCCTGATGAAGTTATACGGGACGTTTCGAAACGCATCCGGGCTTCAGCTCCGGTACTTCGTCGGCGGCTGTAAATAGCGCAATAGTCGAGGCGCCGGCTAAGCGTGCCAGCTCGACATTGAGTTTTTCGAGGTCGGATTTTACCCAGCCGACGATCGACTCACCGATAGTTCTGTCTTCGTTGATCAGGAACATCGATGGAACGTGCGTGAGGTCATAGGCGACAGTCGTCTCCAACTCGGTATCGAGCAGGATCGGAAAGGTGCACCCGAACATGCGGGCGAAAGACGTGGTTGAGTCCGCATCGTCCTGGGAAATTCCCCAGATTGGAATCGACGGATAACTTCTGTGCAAACGCTCGAGGTAAGGAAAGGCAAGGTGGCAAACCGGACAAGAAACTTTTAAAAAGGCGGCTAACACAACCGGACTGCTTTTCAAAACTTCCGTCAAGCCGTAGTTCGACCCGTCCAGTCCGCGAAGCGTGAATGCGGGCGCCTTAGTACCTTGGGCCAGTGCTACCATCGTGAAACCCCTCCAACCAACATTTTACATGCTTGATAAGTGGTTCGACGCTCGAGTCGGTTTGGATGAGTCGGGCTCCAGCCGGCTAGTGCTCCAGCGCGGTTCACATACTTAACGTCGTGCTATGCTTCGTCCTGGAGATTGCTGAAATCGAGCAAGCCGGCTGGTCGGTCCGCGTCATGCTAGTCGGGATGAAATTGTTTCCAGGCAGATTCTTCGGAGTGAAGTAATGTCAAGACTGCGGTCCGGTCTCAAGCTGGTAAGTAGCGACCTTCCCTTGTGGATCCTGGGGATGCTGTTCGTGGTCTCCGGCATTGTTTTGGCTGGTGCAGGGCTCAACTTGGCGCTTGTAGAGTTCCGTTGGTCGAATGCCAGTACCACCACCGGTAGGGTCATGATCACCGAATGGAAGCGAGCCGGCGATGAAAGCCGGCTGAATGTAGTTTATGGTTACAAAGATGAGCGCGGTGTCATCTATCACAATACTGCCGTGCTGGCGCGCAAGTTAGGAAAAATCAACCTGGAACCGGCGGCGCCGGTAGTAGTTCTCTTTCGGCCAGAAGATCATTCGCAGTCGCGCATGCAACTTGAATTGGGTGCGCATGAGTGGATTCCGATCCTGGCTATCGGACCGGTAGAAATTGTTTGTGGCGCGATTTTCCTGACAGTGGCGATCAAACGTCTGTTGTCCAGATTAACTGAAGGCGCCGCCAAGGACGCTACGCGGGTTGCTGGATCTGAAGTTACCCCCGGTAACGAATCGGCTTAAGGCTCCTGGCCTTGGCTTGTAAAAGAGTGGTTGACAACCTTTGGCTCAGTTAATGAATAAGTAAGCTGGATATGACATCCTAGGCTAAATGTTGCACAATAAAAACTTACAATGGGCAGAACAAAGGATCGTCTGAGTTTTGAGAACTTACCGCCCTTTACAAGAAAGACCAGTGATAGCTGCATGTTCGCAGCTGCATTCGAATGTCTGCGTGGATGCGCCCCGAAATCCCAAACGCGCTGCCGCCCTGTCATTGTGCCCGGGTTTGGGACAGCTGTATAACGGTGAAACCGGCAAAGGGCTCCTTTTTATCTGTGCGTTTTTCGTCAATGTTTTACTTTTCCTCTCATTTGTCTTTCAAGGTGCTGCCTTGAGCGTGATTGGCATGTTGGCCGCGTTGGCTCAGCAGCAAATTGATCCCGAAGCGATCAAGTGGTTTTCGACTGTGCCGGCCGGCAGTCCTTTCTTGCTTATCTATGCCGGATTGATCCTGACTTTTGTGGCTTATGCGGTCAGAGATGCATACGATCGCGCTGCTGTAACTTGGAAAGGCGCTGTCCATCCCAAATTCTTTCTGGGGCTGCCGGAGGCCACCAGCGGCTCATATCTCGCTCACTTTACGGTCATGGTGTGCGGGTTGATTTTGATGTTGTTCATCGTTGCTCCCAAAGAGCCAACCGAGCAGTACACCGACATTCAATTGATTCCGCCGCCGCCGGCACCGCCGCCCAAGCCTAAGCCGGAGCCCCCCAAGCCGAAGGCAAGGCCGGAAGAGCCGAAGAAGCAGGAAGTTGTGCAACCGCAACCGAAGCCGGTTGAGCAAAAGGTCGAGCCGCAGAAAACTGAGCCGTTGCCTGTTGCCACGACTCCGGTGCCGGTTGCCCCGGCGCCAGCAGCGTCGTCGGGCCCGCCTTCTGATTCTTCGTCTGGGACGGCCGGTGATGGGCAGGCTCAGGCTCCCAGCAGCGGCGACGGGCAAGATGTGGACTTCGGTCCTTACCTAGCCGAGTTGCAAAAGCGCATCAAGAAAAACTGGTTTCCTCCAAGAGGCAATGAGTCCAAGCGGATTACCGTCAAGTTCAAAATACACAAAGACGGAGAGGTAACTAGTGTGAAGCTGGAGAAATCATCTGGATTGTCTATCGCTGACGATGCCGCTTTAGAGGCGATTGAGAAGATTTCTCCTTTGCCGCCGTTGCCGGCTGGCGCTGACAACGATCTTGTCATAAGATTTACGTTCGATTACAACGTATTCAATGGTGGCAATCAAAGCGCCGCTGGAGCTGGTGCAATCAGTAATTAACAGGTCGTTCGGAAGCGACGCAGGTGAGGCGCCCCTGCGTTCACTGGTATCTATTGGTTAATGGCAACCAAGAGCTATGCGGCAGCCGGCGCAAGAGCGCCTGTTCGATTCTTGGTGTTAACGTCTTGTCGGCTGAGGTCGTTTAGAATACGTCAATCGCTGCTCGCCGAAAGAGCTTAAATAAGGAGTCTCCCTCATTGCAACCGATTCGTACCGTTGAAGTAGTTCCTTTCCTTCCGCCCAAGCTCGAGTGTTTGCGGGAGTTAGCCTATAACCTGCGTTGGACTTGGGATCACGAAACTATCAATCTATTTAGAAGGTTGGATCGTGAACTTTGGGAAAGCACCGGTCACAATCCGGTGCTCATGCTCGGAACGATTAGCCAGGAGCGCCTGAATGAAGCTGCTTCCGACGACGGATTCCTGGTGCACTTGGAGCGGATCTATCAAAAGCTCAGCGAATACATGCGTGGTGAAAGCACCTGGTATCAGAAACAGTCACGTAAGTCTCGAAAGGATGTCGTTGCTTACTTTTCGGCTGAATTTGGGTTGACGGAATGCTTGCCGATTTATTCTGGTGGTCTGGGTATTTTGTCTGGCGATCACATAAAATCAGCATCGGCGCTAGGTTTACCGCTGGTCGGTGTCGGCATCGTTTATCAACAGGGCTATTTCCGCCAGTATTTGAATCCGGACGGTTGGCAGCAACAGCGCTATCCGCTCAACGATTTTTACAACATGCCGATTCAGCCGGTGCGCGACGGTGATGGCAATCCGATGATGATTTCAGTGGATTTCCCCGGACGCAAGGTTTACGCTCAGATTTGGATGGCTCAGGTAGGGCGAGTTTCGCTTTATCTGCTCGACACCAATATAGCCAACAACAGCAAGAGAGACGAAGACATAACGGACGCGCTGTATCACGGCGATCCGGAAGTGAGGATTCAACAAGAGATTATTCTGGGTATCGGCGGCATGCGTGCATTGCGTGCAGTTGGGATTAATCCTTCCGTTTGTCACATGAATGAAGGGCATTCGGCTTTTCTTAGTCTCGAGCGCATTCGCATGCTGATGGAAGAGCATGGCATGACCTTCCCTCAGGCGCGTGAAGTGGCTGCCGCCGGTCAGATATTTACTACTCACACGGCTGTTCCGGCCGGAATAGACAAGTTTTCGCCTGAGCTTGTGGAGCGATATCTCGGTGATTATTACCGCTCGATGAATCTCAATCAGCAAGAGTTTCTGGCGCTGGGCCGGG
Organism: uncultured Candidatus Obscuribacterales bacterium; assembly: GCA_964607945.1. Lineage (GTDB taxonomy): Bacteria > Cyanobacteriota > Vampirovibrionia > Obscuribacterales > Obscuribacteraceae > JAGVKB01. Next base: position 1,270 of record CAZSNX010000337.1, on the reverse strand, counting down.
CTGATGTCTACGATAATAGCGAGCCTTTTTCGATGGCGAATTTGGCGATCAAGCTTTCGTCGAAAACGAATGCGGTCAGCCGCTTGCACGGCGAAGTTTCTCGCAGCTTGTTCGGGTCCGTCTGGAAGGGTATTCCGGAAGATGAAGTTCCCATTACCTACATAACCAACGGAATTCACACGCGGTCGTGGATTTCGGAGGAGATGTCAGATCTCTACGATCGCTATTTGGGTCCGCAATGGTCTGAAGAGGTTGGCGATCAAAATGTCTGGAAACGTGTTGAGGAGATTCCAGATGAGGAGCTTTGGCGGATTCACGAGCGCCGCCGCGAGCGTCTAGTGACATTTTGCCGCCGTCGCGTGCGCAGCCAGATGGAGCAGCGCGGAGCGGTGCCTTCAGAACTAAAGGCTGCAGCCGAAGTGCTCGATCCTGAAATTCTGACGATTGGATTTGCTCGTCGAGTCGCCACGTACAAACGCGCGAATCTCTTGCTGAAAGACCCGGCTCGGCTTGCTTCTATCTTGTCGAATAAAGAACGCCCCGTGCAGATAATTATTGCTGGCAAAGCGCATCCCGAAGATACTCCTGCCAAGGAGTTGATCCGCCAGCTTGTTCACTTTTCGCGTCAGGAGGGGGTGCGCGGGCACTTCGTTTTTCTCGAAGATTATGACATCAACGTAGCTCGCTGGTTGGTTCAGGGGGTAGATGTCTGGTTGAACACACCGCGCCGCTTCCTCGAGGCTTGCGGAACGAGCGGGATGAAAGTAAGTTTCAATGGTGGCATCAACGTAAGCGTGCTTGATGGCTGGTGGGATGAAGCTTATACACCGGGTGCCGGCTGGTCGATCGGCCGGGGAGAAGTTTATTCCGATTCGCAATATCAAGATGATGTCGAATCGAATGCTTTGTACGATTTGCTGGAGAAGGAGATCATTCCGCTGTTTTACGATCGCCGGAAGGATGGACGGTCGAGGGCCTGGATATCGCGCATGAAGTCAGCGATGCTGGAGGTTTGTCCGGTTTACCATGTCAACCGCATGGTGCGCGAGTATGCCCAGCGAATGTACTTTCCCGCGGCTGCTCGTTATGCCGAATTTCTTGAGGCGGATGCTTCGAAAGCAAAAGAGCTCTCCGCTTGGAAGGAGAAATTGCAGAGAAGTTGGCGCGAAGTACGAATTGAGTCGGTTGATGCCAGCGTAGACAGCAAAGTTCAGGTCGGCGACGATATGCGAGTGCGAGCCAGAGTCAAGCTGGGTGATATTTCGCCTGA
>CAZSNX010000336.1:1356-5347 GCA_964607945.1 uncultured Candidatus Obscuribacterales bacterium | reverse complement strand
CCGTATCAGCATATACGTAATCAAGAGATTCGCCGGAATCAAAACCATACTGCAAACCGACACGAATTCCTTTACTTAGCCGTCCAAAACTCATGAGCAAAACATGCAAGAAACCGAAATACCCAGCTCGCAAAAAACCAACGATTCTTGCTCTCAGGCAATGCCTGTTGCAGTCCCTTTTGTTACGTTCCATATCCTCTTGGCTGGAAGGATCCTGCTTCCCAACATCAGGCATTTGTGAATCAGAAACCATACTTGCCTCCTTCGGGACCAACCCCTAGATGTGCCCTGTTTACACATCCGACTATATCGGTCCGGCAGCGCCGAAACAGGCTGCCAAGGACAGTTAAGCAACTGTTCCAACCCAAAGCGGCTAAACACCGTTTACCCAGGGGTCGACGCCACCCTGGGACGTCAGGTAATATGTATGGAACCTACCACTTTGGTCCTGCCGACGTAGCTCAGTGGTAGAGCAACGGTTTCGTAAACCGTAGGTCGTGGGTTCAAATCCCACCGTCGGCTAAGTTTTCAAATGTCCGGTCAGGACACATAGGTAACAGAAAGTTCCTGACACAACGGTTACTCGTTTTGCCTTTCACGCGGAGGCAAAGAGCGGATGCCATGGAAGGAGACTCCTGTAATGGACGAACAAATGCGTTTTGTCAGCCGTCTTAAAGACGGGGAGAGCATGGCGTCGCTGGTACCATGACATACGAGTATTCGGAATAACCGATGTAACGCAATACGTATCGAAGCTGCACCATATGCGGTTGCATCTCTGAATCACGCTCCGTACATCACTTTGGATCCAAAACACCGAATGATTTAGGAAGGATTTACTGGTCACGGTGGCATCGATGAAATTCAGTCGATTGGATGCCGGCTCATAAGAACCGCACTTTTACAGTATTGTTGCCTGCCCGCCTCCCACCAAAAGTGCTATGGTGGAGATGGAAAGCTGCTGGAGGAATTTTCATGACGATATGTCCAATCGCTCTTGCGGTTCATTGCGTCGGATGTCCACTGGTCAAGCTCTGTCCGGCGAAAACTATCCTCGGAGACTTTGACAAGTACACACCCACCTCTGCTGAAAGCAAGCAGCCCGGCGAAAAACCACCTGAAAAGATAGTGCCCTAGTGGAGACAATCATTGGTCTTGAGAGCCAGGAGCCAATCCTTATCGGCGCCGGTGGCAGCTGTGTGTCATAATGGAGAAGTCCGGCTTACATGGGCTTCTGTCGGATTCCCTATCAAAGCAAACAGCCAGGAACCTGCCTGCTTAGCCAACAAAGCTCTAACCTAGGCAGCCGTTAAGGGTTCGGATATGCAAGTCAGCAAGTCTCTGGCGTTGCTGGTTTCATGCTACTTGCTTCCTTAGACCAGATAAACCGCTTCCCCCCAAGGAGGGCAAGCGCCATACGAATTCTCATCATAGAAGACATTACAACCCTGGCTCGAGAAATGGGCTCCAAACTCGAGACCAACGGGTTTGCCGTATACGTTACCTGCACTGCAGAGGAGATTGCCGAGCGACTGCGCGAGCAGTCGATTGATGCAATTCTGCTGGACATCTCGCAACCGGACTGCTCCGGAATGGAACTGTTGGGGAAGGTGCGGGAACTGGACAGCGACCTTCCTGTAGTCGTGTATTCGGTGCACAACGATCGCGCCATCGCGCTAGACTTCATCAAAAAAGGAGCGCAAGATTATCTCATCAAAGGAATTGTCGGACAGGAATCGCTAGAACGTTGCCTGAAATTTGCAATCGAGCGCTGTCGCGTTGCTCTGGCGCAACGTGACAGCGAAATACGCATGAAGGCAGTGCTCGAACTCTCCTACGATGCATTCATTGCGACGGACTCTAACTGGCGAATAATGGAGTGGAACTCAGCAGCGGAGAAAACCTTCGGTTGGAAACGGGAAGAGGTGCTTGGTACTGGCCTTGCGGTCATCACTCCTCATCACCTGCAGAAACAGTTTATAGATAACATCACAACTTATTTCTCCGAACCCGAAGGCCGCTTTCTCAAGACCTCAACGGAGATTGTCGCAGAACGCCGCTCAGGAAAGACATTCCCTGCCGAATTTGGGATTTTCAAAATCGAGCGGGATAACAAAGGAGTATTTTGCTCCTTCCTGCGCGACATAACCAAGGTTAAAAAGGCAAATAAAGAACTCGAGCTGCTGGTGCACGAAAGAACGGAGAAACTCACGCGGAGCAACGATGAATTGAGGCAATTCGCCAAGGTGGCATCACACGATTTGCAGGAACCGCTGCGTGCCGTACAGGGGTTTGCAAAACTACTTGCTGAAGCCACGCAGGGTAAATTGGATAAGGACTGCGTAGAATTCATCGGTTTTATCCTCGATGGCACTGAAAGGATGAAGCAGCTAATCCAGTCCATTCTTCTGCATTCGCAAATCACCCCCGCAGGTTCAATCAAGCAGTCCACGAATTGCAATTCCGTAATCGGCGAGGTACTGACTGATCTGCGTGACTCCATTGACCAAACAGAGACAAGCCTCGAGATTGGCATGCTGCCAAACGTGGCTGTCGAACGCTCGCAAATGGTGCAACTCTTTCAGAATTTGATCAGCAACTCGATTAGATATCGCAGCAACATGGCTCCGTCGATCGCCATTGCTGCTGAGAAGAGCTCAAATCAATGGCTGTTCTCAGTAAGAGACAACGGCATAGGAATTGAACAGCAATACGCAGAAAGAATCTTCGACATGTTCTCTCGCTTGCACCCAAAGGGACAGTATCCGGGAACAGGAATCGGGTTGGCAATTTGCAAAAGAATAGTCACCTCTCATGGTGGCAACATTTGGGTCGAATCAAACCCTGGTCAGGGCTGCATATTCATGTTTACTCTGCCTGCGGTATCAGAAGAGAGGCAACAAAAATGACTGATATGAATACAATCGAAATATTATTGGTAGAGGACACACCGTCAGATGTCAGATTGACTCAGGAAGTGCTAAAGCGCTCGTCCTTGAAGTATGAATTGACGATTGCCAACGACGGAGTGGAAGCAATCGATTACCTGAATCAATTAAAGAATTCCGGGGGGCTTAAATTGCCTAACATCATTCTGCTTGATCTGAACATGCCGAGAAAGAACGGGCACGAGGTTTTAGAGGAAATCAAAAGCGATCCAGCACTGAGGCCGATACCGGTAGTACTACTAACGGTCTCTGAAAGAGATGAGGATGTGCTGGAAGCGCTAAGGACAAAGATGAATTATTACCTGGCTAAACCGGTTACGGTGGATAAGCTTTCCACGCTCATCAAAGCGATAGACCGGTTGAATACGGAAGAGCAAGGTGATGACTTACACACTCAAGAAGAGACACATATCCGGCTTGTCCTGGCCGGGAATCCACACACTTCCATGTTTGCTCTGGCTAAGTTGACTGACGATCCTCATGAGCGCGTGCGCTGCAGAGTCGCTGAGAACGCTCGCTTGACTGAGGACCTGCAGATGAAGCTGGCTAAGGATTCGCAGCGGGAGGTCCGCATAAGCCTTTGCGAAAACGTCAATCTATCGCCGTCCGCACTTGAGCTGCTGGCCGGAGATGAAAGCGAAGACGTGCGGCTGGCCGTATCTACCAATCCAAATGTCACAGCACCACTGCTGCACCAGCTGGCACGAGACCAGAACGTTTTCGTCGCTGACAGCGCCAGCAAGCTGCTGGCTGCCATGAGGTGAAGAAGATTAACTGCGCCTGGCTGCTATCTCCTGGGATAAGCGAAGCAAAGTCTCGCACAATCTTGTCAGCTCTTGCCCACTGCCGATATCCGAACAGAAGGCTTCGGACGCACCGATCAGTGCTTTCATGTTTTTCACTGAAGCGTTGTCCAGGGACAGATTAACATGATCGGGAAGATCGACCTGGAGGCGATAATACTGGCGCTCGCTGGTGTCCGCCAACAAGTACTTCATCTGTTCATGAACCGATTCACTGAGGCTTTCCATTACAAGCTCAAG
>CAZSNX010000336.1:0-1346 GCA_964607945.1 uncultured Candidatus Obscuribacterales bacterium | reverse complement strand
TTGGGCCAGACCAGTGCACGTATCCCCAGAGGCTGACAAAATCATCCGACAATGGTCGTGTCGATTTGCCGGTACCGATTGAAACCACCAGATATTTTTCATTGTCTCCCGGATGAATGGCTTTGATTTCAGCCAACGCACTTATTGCAGGATTATTTGCGAATACGCCGCCGTCAACGAGGCAGATCTCGCGTCCGTTCCGAATTCTCGGAATTGTCACGGGATGAAACAAGGTTGGTGAAGAACTGGCCGCCAGTGCTATGTCTCGCATTTGAAAATCGCATTCACTTTCGAGCTTTGCCAAACGGCTATTGAACATAAAAGGCAATCGATGCTCTATGTCAAAACAAGGAATTAAGACATCGGTGAGCGCGCTGTTGAGCCGGCAATTACCAAATGCGTTTTTCAGCACATCCTGAAAAGCAAATGACCTGTACTTTGGACTGATGAGATTGCCCCACCAGGACTGCGGATCGCGGAAAATGTTGGGAATTTCCTGCTCGTAAATTGTGCAAAGATCGCGGGCACGATACTCTGGCTTACCAGATTGATTCGGCTTCGTGAGCCCGAGCGCCAGTATGCCACCGGTCGATGTGCCCGCGATCAAATCAAACAACTGAAAAATAGGCCGCCCGGTGCGTTCTTCGATCGACGCCATGATGGTTGCGGGTATGATGCCTCTGATGCCGCCACCATCAATAGCCAATATTCTCCGGATTCTCTGCATAGAGCAGTACCAGTCAGTGACGTCCACCGCTTCGACAGTTTCTTTGCCAATAGCTATGTGCGGAGCCTATCGATCATTTTACTTCGAGTGGGAAGCAACCAGAGCTATACTGCCAGTACTCCTAACGAATCTTCCTAGTTATGACCAGTCATTGCAAGCGAACTTTGAGGCTCATCAACTTCTCATCATGGCAATGACGATCAAGATGGCCGTTTCATCAGCCGAATCTACAAACTGTTATGTTGGCCCAGAGGACGGAATACGAAATGTGACGATTCGCCGTAAAATCCTTTGACAATAAGCCAAACTGAAGGACATAATGCCTGAGTTCTGATGAGTCTGATGAATCAAGCAAATTTTGCTGTTCATCGTAGATTGTAGGTTTCGCCTTTAGAAAACAACAGAGGAAAAGTCTTTAGTCGCTTGTTCGGGACTTTACTGTTGTTCTGGTCGGCTCTTCAACCGACCTCTCTATAGGTATACAAATGAAATTCATAGAACTTGGCCTGTCCGAGCGTGTTGCCGGCGCATTGGAATCCTTTGGCTTTACAGAACCGACCGAGATTCAAGGGAAGGCTATTCCAGTTATTCTTGCTGGTCGAGACGTTATGGCCTCAGC
>CAZSNX010000335.1:0-5353 GCA_964607945.1 uncultured Candidatus Obscuribacterales bacterium | reverse complement strand
GCAATAAGTCATCTCCCGAGAGCAAACGAGCGCAGAGCGTTGCCATTGTCTGATCGCCGCAGCCAGTCTCGTCCTGATTGTTGAGACCGTGAGAATGATCAGCCTCGCAAGCGTCTGTGCTGCTATGACGGCTACGAGCGACCAGTTTCGGAATTGGAATGAATCGTTCTAGGGAGTCATTACAAAAAAATGCACCATCTTTGCCGAGTGTTATCAAGACGTTCTGCACACCTTTCCGGAGAAAGACATGAGCTGCTTGTCGAGCTGAGTCCGTGTCCCTAACTTGAATGTCAGTCAAAATAAAAGTTTCATGTTCGTTGGGCTTGATCAGATAAATCTCCTTTTTGAATAGCTCGCTGTAATCCAGTCCCGGACAAATTCCTCCGGGATCAAACAGGACGCGCATCCCGATACTGTTTGCCAACCCGATTGTTGCAACAGCAGTCGGAATCGGAAGTTCCAAAGACAGAACTGTTATTCCGCCGACGGACTTTACCGATTCGAAAATACTGCGCGCTGCTGCGATATCGGTTGGAGAGAAGTCATTGTTAATACCGGGAATTACATAGATTTGATTGTTTCCCTGCTTATCTACAGCAATTAGCGCTACCTGTGGAAACTTGCCAGTCTCCGAAAATTCGAGAATGTTGATAAAGTCCACGTTGACTCCGGCATTTCTCAAAGAATCGATCGGTACTTTCCACAGTCCGAGCGGATCACGCGATGTTTTACCGACCATGGCAACTTGGTTCGGACCGAGCAAGGTGGCGATCATTTGTGCCATATTCCGGGATTTGCCACCGGCACCAATTTTGAGAACGCCTCCAAACTCCAACTCTCCTGGACCTACCAATCGATTTAGCTCCAGCCCCGTAATATCTGTGCCGATTCCTCCTACAACCACTGCTAGTGGCGTGATACTGCTATTCATAGTTTAGTAAATCGTTTCCCTTCTAAACTTTAGAGACGTGAAATGTAAGCCTGGTCCGAAAGTTGACGTCAGCTTAATGCAATCTAATGTGAGCTCTGCAACTTGTTCGATTCGAGCGCGTCTATTTAGCCAGGTAGGTCGGAAACAAAGGAGTATAAACCATGAAACGCGACAAGATGCTGGTAGGGATTCTATTGGGAGCCTCTATGCTGGGCTTGGGATCACTGGCATCTCCGGCTGAAGCGAATGACATGAATAAGATGTTGAATCAGATGGCGGTGCAGCAATACCAGCAAAACATGGCCATTCAGCAGCAGTTAGCCGCGCAGCAGATCGCTGCAGAACAGCAGAAAATGTCCGCGATGCAGTCTAATCAATGGGCCGCGTCGCAGAATTGGTGGTCAGGAACCACTCCCTATAGTCAACGGGTGGTGCCAAATTGGAACCTCCGACGACACTCTCATCGACATTACAATGATTATTTCAGGTATTAAGATCGTCTATTAAGCACCAGATTTATCTAAGATGCCTGTTCGAAGACCGATGTATACACATCGGTCTTCGACTTTTAGCGACTGGCTACCACTGGACGGTCATGCCGTTCTGAGTCGTTTTGTGGGGCCAGTGGATTGACCGCATTTGTTTCACCGTTGACGATGGTGCCTCCTGATGAGAACGGCCCTGAACGCCCAAGGAAGTCAGCCGGAAAGTTGAGCTTTGGTTTAGAGATTTGGTCGAGACGAGCGATTTGAGTAGAGGTGAGTCTAACTTCCAGCGCTCCAAGATTGTCCTTAAGCTGGGAGATTGTTCTTGCGCCGATGATGGGCGACACTACACCAGGCCGAGCTTGCACCCATGCCAGCGCAACCCGTGCCGGCGTCGTCTCGAGCTCTTTGCTTACTGCCACGAGTTCGTCAATTATTTTGTAGTTTTCTTCCGACAAGTGAGCTGAAACCCATTCGCCGCGACCGGGTTCTACCTTTCCTTTCGTCTGACGGGTAAATTTGCCGGTTAAGACACCCCCTTTCAGCGGAGACCATGGTGTCACGCCCAGCCCAAGCTCCAATGCCATCGGCATCAGTTCGCCTTCCGATGTCCTTTCGATCATTGAATATTCAATTTGCAGAGCAATTAAGGGAGTCCAACCTTTAAAGTTGGCTGTCAACTGGGCTTGTGCGGTTTTCCATGCCGGTGTGTCCGAGAATCCTATGTATCGTACCTTTCCCGCTCTCACTACATCGTCGAGCGCTCTCATCGTCTCTTCTATCGGTGTGAAACGGTCCCAGCAATGCATCCAATAAAGGTCTACATATTCAGTTTTTAGTCGTCGCAGAGATGCATCCAAAGCTGCCATCATGGACTTTCTGCTGGCACCGCCGGCATTGGGATCTCCTTGATACATAGAGCCGAAAAATTTTGTTGCGATTACCAGTTGATCCCGTCGAAATCCTTTCCTGCTGATGAAGTCTCCGATCAGAGCTTCCGAATGCCCCTTTGTGTAGAGATTTGCTGTATCGATAAAATTCCCGCCTTGATCTATGTATTGCTGAAGAATGGCAAAGGATTCTTCCTCTGTCGAGCCCCAGCCCCAATCGAGTCCAAATGTCATTGTGCCTAGACAAAGCGGGCTCACCCGCAGACCCGAGTTTCCGAGCGTTACATAGTGATTAAGTGCCATGCCAGCTTCTCCTCAAACAGCGAGTGCACATTCTAGCGACTTGCACACGCAGCGACATTAAGCACGATAGTTGCAGTCGCGCTGCCGTATTTCGACTGCGGCGAACTTGATTTTTGGAAAGTCATGCGGAGCGCTTGCCGACGCTAAGTTAGGCAATGCTAATTGATCGGGCAATTTGGCCGGTGGCTGGGGGCGAGCGGTTATAGTTAGGTTCTTGCGGTGAATTGTAGGCGGAAATCGGCTCTAAGTGAGGGAGTGACTGATCATGAAAGCAGTAAAGGATGTTGAGCTACTTGGCGTAGTCTCACCTGGTTACGACAAGATTCTGACTGCTGAAGCGCTGGCATTCATAAGTGGATTACAAAGAAAGTTCAATCAGGTGCTGCTAGACCTGCTGAGACAGCAAGAGTTGGATGCTGGTAAGCTGCCAGACTTTCCAAGTGAGACTGCCGACGTGCGAGATGGCTCCTGGCAAGTAGCGGCGTGCCCCCCTGACTTGCTTGATCGCCGGGTGGAGATTACCGGTCCGGTTGAGCGAAAAATGATGATTAATGCGTTCAACTCTGGTGCGAACGTATTTATGGCTGATTTTGAGGATTCACTTTCGCCGACGTGGGCCAACGTTGTTGAAGGACAGATTAACCTTCTGGCGGTGACGAAGCGCACGCTGACTTTTGCCAGCCCGGAAGGAAAGCAATACAAGTTAAACGACAAAATAGCCACAATGGTAGTTAGACCGCGTGGTTGGCATCTGGTCGAGAAGCATGTCTTGGTGGATGGACAACCGGTTTCGGCGAGTTTGTTCGATTTTGGATTGTTCTTCTTTCACAATGCTCGACTGCTGTTGAATAGTGGGAGTGGACCATATTTCTACCTACCGAAATTAGAAAGCTATATGGAAGCGCGTCTTTGGAATGACGTCTTCAACTATGCGCAGGACGAATTGGGAATAGCCAGAGGTTCAATCAGGGCGACAGTTCTGATTGAGACAATTCTCGCTGCCTTTGAGATGGAAGAAATCCTCTATGAGCTTCGCGATCATGTCTCCGGATTGAATGCTGGACGCTGGGACTATATGTTCAGCATGATCAAGAAATTTCGCAACCATAAGCAGTTCGTTCTACCGGATCGTTCACAAGTGACGATGACAGTACCGTTCATGCGGTCCTACTGCGATATGCTCGTGCAAACTTGTCATAAACGTGGCGCTCACGCCATGGGAGGCATGGCGGCCTTTATTCCCAGTCGGAAGGATTCCCAAGTTAATGAGGTGGCACTGGCAGCGGTGCGCAAGGACAAACACCGTGAAGCAAATCTAGGATTCGATGGTACCTGGGTTGCTCATCCGGACCTCGTTGCGGTGGCTAGAGAAATGTTTGACAACGTGCTGGGAACTAATCCCCATCAGAAGGACAAGCCAGTCAGCGCAATTGGAGTAACAGCAGCCCACTTGCTTGATACAAAGATAGAGGGTGCTACCATTACGGAATCAGGCTTTAGGAACAATGTTAGCGTTGCCCTGCAATATATCGAATCTTGGCTGCGCGGAGTGGGGGCTGCGGCTATCTACAATCTGATGGAGGACGCCGCTACTGCAGAGATTTCGCGTTCACAGTTATGGCAATGGCTTTGGAACGAATCACAACTGGTTGATGGAACCAAGATAACCAAAGACTTGTACAGCAAAGTAAGAGCTGATGAATTGGAAGCTCTAAGTAAAGGCAATACTGGGAAGTTCGAGTCGGCCGCCAAGATATTGGACAATCTTGTGCTCACTCCGGAGTATGTAGAGTTCCTCACTATTGCCGCCTATGAATATCTGAACTGCTGAAGTGCAGCGTAGGGACAACAGCCGATCTGGAATCCTAATAACAATTATCTGCCTGGAGAGTGGTAATGGAAGAGATTAAGACTCTATCGTCGAAATGGTATTGCGATCAAGACATATATGAAAGGGAGCGTAAAGAGATTTTCTCGAAGGAATGGATTTACGCGGCACACGAAAGCGAAGTTCCGAATCCAGGAGATTACGTAACAGTAGAGATTGCCGGTTACTCAATCATTGTCTTCCGCAATACGGAAGGACAGCTGAAATCGTTCCACAACGTCTGCCGCCACCGCGCCGCACCACTCTTGAGCGCTGCAACCGGCAAGCTTGAAGGGAAGCTGATCTCCTGCCGTTATCATGGCTGGTCTTACAATCAAGAAGGTTGCTTGGCTGCTACGCCGCTGTTTGATGAGCTTCCGGATTGCAAGCGGGCGGAGCTGTCGCTGTTCGATATCAGAGTGTCTAGCTATCGTGGATTGATCTTCGTCAATTTGGCTGCTGAATCTTTGGCTTTCACAGATAGTTTCAGCGACCTGGTAAAAGTCATCGATCATTCAGATTGCCAGCTTGAATCTTATTCATTGCATTCTAAACTGACGCGTGAAGGCAACTTCAACTGGAAAGTCTGGTTGGATGGCTATCAGGAATGCTATCACTGCATGACTATTCATCCCATCTTCAACAAAGACTTTGCTCTGCAAAAGTACAAGATTGAAAATGTCGATCGATTCTCAATTCACAGTTGCGAGCGCAAAGTCGAATCGCAGTCCGGCAGCTTTAATGGGCTGTGGCTGTGGATTTATCCAAACCTTGGAATGCCTTGTTACGAGCCTTGCTACTATACGCTGCGAGTAAATCCGATTGCCGTGAACAAGACTCGGCTCGAGTACACATTCCATGTAAGAAATCCTGACGA